>JAFVEX010000154.1 GCA_017475785.1 Eubacterium sp.
CAGAATCAGATCCGCCATAGCCCGGGTTGCGGGAGAGATGCGGTCTTCGCGTGATTTTGATTCATAATAACAGGAGTTTACCAGCGCGCAGAAGAGGCTTTCGTACCGGTCCAGCCGGATCGCGTGGCTGTGCCCTGGCCTGATCAGGTGATTCTCCGGCAGATCCGGCATTTTTATTTGATCGAACGCAATGGAGTAAAACGCGGAGAGACTGTCCCGGTGCGGGTTTTCCGCGTGAAATTCACCTGCGTTATAAATGAGGAGCATACCTGGTTCAGTTACGACGGCTTCCTGTTCGATAACGCAGGAGCTGCTGCCTTCTGCGGCATAATGGACTTCCAGAAAATCGTGGCAGTGCATGCTGCGGACAGGGCGGTATGCCTCGCTGTAAGAGCCTTTGATGATGTACAAAAGGTGCCCGGACTGCTTTGGCGAAAGAAGCCTGGAACGTGAAAGCGCGCGGTTAATCTCAGCCATTGCGTGATTCTCCTGAATTGCAGGAATTATATGATCCTGAAAAATCGACAGAAATATTTTTTGAAGGAAACAGCCAGAATACCGCTTTTAAAAGGGGGATTGACAGGCGTGCGATTTCCGGTTCTGCAGGAATTATATGGGTATCTATTTTCGCGTATATTATACTTATATCATAAAGAAAGCGCAGAAACAACATCTGTGAAGCGAAAGTGTGTGAAGCAGGCAGCAGAAATTGTATTGATCAAAAAGGAGGAAAAATCGATGGATGTATTAAGAGTTGGAGTAGTTGGTACCGGTATGATCGGAAGAACGCATATTGAGCGGATCAACAATAAGCTCTCAGGAGCAAGGGTGGTGGCGTGCGCGGATGTAAACGCCGAGTTCTGCAAGAAGGTGGCAGATCAGTATGGGATTAAGGCGTTTGAAGATGGCGAGAGCATGATCGCCTCTCCTGAGGTTGACGCGGTAATCGTCACAACAATTGACCAGGTGCACGAGCGGTTCGTCACCTCGGCAATCCGCGCCGGGAAATATGTGTTCTGTGAGAAGCCGCTCGCGCCGACCGCGGAGGACTGCAAGCGCATTATGGAAGAAGAAATCAAGGCCGGCAAAAAGCTGGTGCAGGTCGGCTTTATGCGCCGCTATGACCATGGTTATCGTCAGCTGAAAGAGGCAGTTGAGACCAGAAAATACGGAGAGCCGCTTCTGCTTCACTGCAGACACCGCAATCCGGATGTTGACGCAAACTGGAACGAGTCGTCAGCTGTGGAGAATTCCATGGTACATGAGATGGATGTCCTCCGCTGGCTGCTCGGGGAGAACTACAAGACAGCAGAAGTGCGGTTCGGGAAGGTCTCGAAGCGGGCGAGCGGCTTCCATGATCCGCAGATTCTCATTCTCACGACAGAATCCGGCGTCAGAATTGATGTGGAATCCTATGTCACCAACGCGAACTGCTATGATGTGCAGTGCGAAGTGGTCTGCGAGGACGCGATCCTGAATCTGCCGCAGCCGGCAAATATCGAGGTGCTTTCCGGCGCGTTCAGAGGGCGCGCGGTAGACAGTACCTGGGCGACCCGGTTCGTCGACGCATACAATGTAGAGTTCCAGGAGTGGATCAATGCCTGCAAGGAAGGCCGCGTGGACGGGCCGACCGCGTGGGACGGATACGCTTGCCAGGTCGTGGCTTCTGCCGCGTCAAAAGCGCGCGACACGCAGGAAGTCCAGCCGGTTGTCTACGATGAGAAGCCGGAGCTTTATCGCTGAAAGGTTCATTTTTGAAGTAGAATTCCCTGTGCCCGCCATTTCCGGGCTGGTACAGGGGAGTCTTGTTTTGACAGAAAAGTTTCCTGCTTCAATGGCCATTATGATGTGCGCGTCCCCGGCACCGGTCGCCGTCCCGGAAGCAGATGCACGGGTGGCAGTTCAGGCATGGAACCGGATCTTCGCCTGCGAGAACTTTGCCGGCCCAGGCAGGGTCGCACAGGTGTCCGCGGCCGACCGCGATCAGGTCGCAGTAACCAGCCGCGAGAACTGTTTCCGCGGTCTGGCCGTCACGGATGTTCCCGATGCCGATGATGGGAAGGCAGATTTCCTGCTTCAGCAGGGACGCGGCGTAGATGCGCCCGCTGTACGGAAAATCCGCCGGCTTTTCGTAATCGCCGAAACCGGTCGAAATATTAATCAGATCTCCGCCTGCGCACTCGATCGCGCGGGCGGTTTCTTTAAGTTCCTGAAAATCCGGAATGCCGAACCGGACGGAGACGATGAAATCCCTGCCGCAGCGGCTGTGGATTTCCTGAACCAGCTCGGTGATGATCCTGCAGCGGTTTTCGATGCTGCCGCCGTAGCCGTCAGTCCGCTGACTGGTTTCCAGAATCTGATCCAGATAGTACCCGTGCGCGGCGTGCAGTTCTACACCGTCGAACCCGGCCCTCCGGCACCGCACTGCGGCATCGGCAAAATCACTCTGGTATTTCAGGAAAACCGACCGGGGAATATCTTCGAGCGAATCATAGGGGAGCTGTCGGAGCCCGGGATTGATCAGCTGCACCAGCGCCACAGCGCCATTTTGCCTGGTGGCTTTTGCAAGAGATTTCATGCCTTCGATGTACGTGTCGTCAAAAACGTGAATGGCATTTCTGCGGTCAGGTATCCGGCTGACACTGCAGGCCTCGACGATGACCAGTCCCGCGCCTCCTTCGGCGAAGGCGCTGTAGTGCCGCAGGTGTTTTTCTGTAACAAGTCCGTCCGGACCTGCTCCGCCGAAGTACGCCATTGGCGGCACGACAATTCTGTTTTTTACAGTGCGGCTGCCGATGACAGCCGGCTGGGACAGGTGCGTAAATTGCGTCATGTGAGAACCCTCCGCCTGTGTTTTTTGATCAGGCTGCATTGAGGTAATCAGGTCATCAGGTCATCAGCTTATCTGAACGTTCATTCCTGCTTCATTCTGAAATGCGCTCCTGACGGCAGGTTCATTTAGGTTCTGTCCGATGCAGACCAGAAGTCCGCGGCTGACATTGCCCGGCCGGACAGAAGTGACACCTGGCGTCGCGTTGATTTCATACCAGGTTCTGTCAGTCCCGCGGACAAACCCCTTGATTCGCAGGACCGTGCCAAAGTGCAAGGCATCGTGAAACACGTTTTTCAGAAGCGGCTCCATCCGCTCTGGTTCCGCGCCGCGCACAGAGAGCAGGCTGGTGGAAAACAGCATTTCATGCTGGCTGATTTCTCTGTTATGCGGGACAACCCGGAAACCGGCGCGCGTCAGCGCCTCGAGGTCCGCGTCGGTCAGTGCATCCCAGGGACTCTGTGTAATCAGTTCCGGCGGCAGCGGCTCCGCGCCCCGTTCGGTGAGAATCCGGTTCATCTCTGTAACCGTCTCTGCCGTCTGTTCCTCTGGGAACAGCTGTGTCTTGCTGATCAGCACATGTCCGGCCGCGAGAAGCTGCGAAAACATCAGGTAAGCGGTTTCATCGGAAACAGCGCAGGGTTCCGGCGAGACGACCGTCAGGACAGAACCAATTTCACATTGCTCCCGGATGGAGTCCAGCTGCATCATGTGGAAAAATTCATCCACGTCATAGATGCCGGAAGGCTCGACGAGAATGCGGTCGCACCCGCATCTGGCACCCTCCAGCAGCAAGGTGCGAAACTTCTCGAAGCCCGAGCAGCACATGCAAGTGCCGGTCAGGTCACGGATCTCCATACTTCCGGCAGGCGAATTTGTTTCAGCTTCTGTGATGGCTGCGGCATCTGTGCTGACACCGACTTTTTTGTTCGACCAGGCATCCTTCAGAATCGCAGTATCCACGCTGACAGGTCCGAATTCATTCTCAATAATAAAAAACTTCTGCCCGGCGCGGCGCAGATAATCCGCGTATTTCAGAATAAACGTCGTTTTGCCGCTTCCGAGAAAACCGGTGATCAGATCTACTTTTACCATTTGCAGAACCTCCTGATGTTAAATTTACCTCCGAACGCAGAAAAGTCAATAAAAAGGTTGCGAAAATTTGATGATGTGCGAAGTGCCGGGTTAATGTTATAATAAATTATAGAAGAGAATGTCTGTGTCTGGGCTGCGGCCGGGAGGATGTAACATGAAACATTTGAAGAGTGGAATTTTGCGCGCACGATGGCTGCTGCCGGCTTTGCTCATGCTGGCGTGCGGACTCCTTATAGGGGGGGTACGGGAGGTTAAGGCGGCGACACCGTTTGTTTTCAATGCAACTGCATTTCCTGATGATACGTTCCGGAAGTATCTGAAGGATAAGTTTCTCTTTGTTGAAGGGGAGACATACTATGAGTCGGATACGATCAGGGCCGGCGTCAAAGTAATTGATATTAGCAGTATGGAGTACAGTGGGATTACGTCCCTGCAGGGAATCGGTTTTTTCCAGAATCTGGAAACACTGAACGTCTTTGATCAATCTAATCTTACAAGTGTGGGTCTTGGGAACAATAAGAATCTGAAAACCGTAGAGCTGTTGGGTAACTGTCTTTCATCCGTAAATGTCAGCGGACTCACGAATCTGGAAACACTGCAGGTCGGTGATAATAAACTTACCTCCCTGGATCTGACCAGCAACACGAAGCTGAAAAAGCTGATTTGTTACAATAACAACCTGACGTCGCTGAATGTTACCAAGAATACGGCATTGGAGCAGCTTTCATGCCAGGATAATAGTTTAAGCAGCCTGAATATTGACAATAATCCCAAATTGAAGAGTTTGGACTGCAGTTTTAATTCCAACTCGTTTACAGAGTTAAGCATCGTGAATAATCCATTCCTGAAAGAGGTTGTCGTCGGAGAAGTCGGATACAAATCCGGCACGGTGAAGGGGTTTGGTAAACCTTCAGATGGTTATGACTTACAGGTCAATGCAAATACGGAAATCTTCGTCGGGACAAACATGACGCCGGTCAACATGCTGACGTTCCCGGATGAAAAGCTCCGCGCAATGATGCTGACGGCGGCCTATTCCGGAGGCGATCAGATTCTTAACCAGACAGAAAAGAACAGTCTCACACAGCTGAACTGCTCCGGTAAGGAGGTTGCTTCTCTTGAGGGCATCCAGGTCTTTCAGAATCTGGAGACGATCAACTGCGCCAACTGTAAGCTGACGTCATTCAATCCTGGGGCCATCAGCGCGGCGAAACTGAAATTCCTCAATCTGAACGGGAATACCAGTCTGAACACTCTGAATGTCACGGCCTATACAAACCTGCAGGAGCTGAACTGCAGCGGCGATCATCTGACATCGCTGAATGTCACCAACAACGCGGCACTGAAGAAGCTGGACTGCTCCGAGAATACCGGTCTCGGGACGCTGAATGTGAGCAAAAACACGGATCTGGAGGAGCTGGATTGCGTGAACTGCGGTCTGACCTCGCTGGATGTGAGCAAAAATAAGGATTTGACAGCTCTGTACGCGCATGATAACAATCTGAAATCCCTGGATGTGTCTGTCAACACGAAGCTGAATACGCTGACGTGTCAAAATAATCAGATCACGACGCTTGATATCAGCAAAGCCAGCGCGCTTGTCGATACCTGGGAAAAGGGAGATAAAACGGAGTTTAACGGTGCTACTGCCGTCCTCCATTTGCTGAAGAAGTCCGGCGTTGAAGTTGGCAGGCTCTCATATGACAAGGCAATTAAATTAATCACCGGCAAGGAGGAATCCGGCTCAGGCTCCGGATCTGGAAGTGGCGGAAGCGGATCGGGATCTGGAAGCAGCGGGAGCGGCTCAGGCTCCGGTTCGGGCGGAAGCAGCTCGGGTGAAAGTGGCTCAGGTTCCGGAGATGTCAGCACCGGGGAAACGGGGGCGCAGGAAGATACAGGTTCGACCGGTGTCGAGGATGAAGGCGCCGGAGAATCTGATGTCGGCGCAGAGGAAATGGAAGGCCTGGTTCACAGCTGGGATCCAAAACGCCCGGAACAGGAAGTATCCCCGGAGAATCCGGTCAAATACATCACGGTCAGGAATCAGGTACTTGCGGCAAAGAATGAAAAGGATCTGAAGATATCTTCCTTCAGCCTGCTCCGCGCAAAGGGCGCGCCGGTCGGCAGAAAGTCGATCCGGCTGAAATGGGCAGCCGTACCGAACGCTGCAAAGTACGTCGTCTACGGAAGCCCCTGCGGCACGCGGCAAAATTATAAGCGTCTGAAGACCACGACGGCGCGGTCTTTCACATGGAAGAAAGGAAAAACTGGCGGCAAGTACTACAAGTTTATCATTGTAGCGGTCAACGCGAAGAAGAAAGCCCTCGCCGCGTCCAAGGTCGTGCATGTCGCCACGAATGGCGGAAAGTACGGAAACGCGGCAGATATCAAACTGAAAACCACGAAGAAAAAGCTCACCGTGAAGTACAAAAAATTCGTCACACTGAAAGCGTCTGTCGTCCGGAACGGCGTACCAGTCAGAAAACACAGGACGTATGGCGTCATGTATGAGTCGGACAACATCAGTGTGGCAACGGTAAACCAGAAGGGTAAGATCAAGGGCGTCGGAAGAGGCACCTGCTACATCTACGCTTACGCACAGAACGGCGTGTTCCGCCGGATCAAAGTGCAGGTGAAGTAGGAAAGCGCTGATTGAACGCATCAGTGTTCAGGTGCGGCGGCACTGATTTGAACGGAAATGAACCAGGTCGATGCCTGGATCCGGCAGCATTAGTCTGCAGGAAAATGAACCAGATTAGTGCCCGGATCTGGCAGCGCCTGAATCCAGCAGCGCCTTTTGCAGATTGAGGTATCAGACGGACAAATATGGCGAAAAAGGAAGCGAAAACCAACGCGATGCGGATTCTCGAGCGGATGAAGATTCCGTTCACGCATCAGGAATATGACTGCGACGAATTCACAGACGGCAGTTCAACCGCAGACCGGCTCGGGCTGCCGCATGAGCAGGTATTCAAGACACTCGTGACAGTCGGCGCAGACCGGCAGAATTACGTATTTGTGATTCCTGTCGATGAGGAACTTGCGCTGAAGAAATGCGCGAAATCAGTCGGCGTGAAATCTGTCCAGATGATTCACATGAAGGAACTGTTTCCGCTGACTGGTTACGTGCGCGGCGGCTGCACGGCAATTGGTATGAAGAAGCAGTTCGTGACCCGGATCGATGAGAGCGCGCAGCTCTTTGACACAATCTACATAAGCGGGGGCAGGATCGGGTGCCAGATCAGGCTGGTGCCGGATGATTTCTGCAGGGCGGCGCAGGCAGAATATGCGGAACTGACGTAGATGAAGGTGGATATTATACCTGAATGATATGCTCGGCAAAATTACAATTTCTGAACGTGGGACTATTGGCGTCCAAATCATACCTAAACATTTTGAACAGACGTAAGGAGGAATACAGCATGAATCAGGCAGTTCACACAGACAAGGCACCGGCGGCGATCGGACCGTATTCACAGGCGGTGAAGGCAGGAAATACCATTTATGTATCCGGGCAGATCCCGATTGATCCTGCGAAGGGAGAATTTGCGGGGGCGGATATCCGGACACAGACGCGCCAGAGCCTTACGAATATCAGAAATATTCTGGAGGCGGCGGGGACTGATATGGGCAGCGTCGTGAAGACGACGGTTTTGTTGGCGGATATTGCCGATTTTGCGGCAATGAATGAGGTCTACGCAGAGTTTTTTGCGGAGCCGTACCCGGCGCGGGCAGCGTTTCAGGCTGCGGCGATCCCGAAGGGGGCGCTGGTTGAGATTGAGGCGGTCGCGGTGACTGACTGAAGGCAGCTGTACCGGGAGGGCTTTGAAGAATTGATATGACGGCTTTGCGTTTCACGGAAAAGAAGTACTGACAGGCTGAAAATGATGTGATGATTCGCGGGGCGCAGCTTGACAAGACGCCTCTGAGCGCATATACTAAATGCTGTCGGAGAAATCGGACGGCGAAAACTTTATATGGAAGCGAAAGAGAGTGAATGAATGTTCACGAAGGGGTGCACCACCGCGGGTGTATTACTTCGTGAACTTTTTTACTTCATAGGAAATTCCTCAAATTTCCTATGAAGTAAAACCTCCCGGTGGATGCACACGCCGCACATCGGAAGGCAGCAAAGCTGCTGTGCGGCGGCGCGCAAAGTCCGCAGCTTTCTTCGTTTCACTCCGGTCGGCGCTAAGCGATCGTCCACTGGACGATCAGCGCCCCTCATGAGTGAGGGGGATGGGGAAGTTGAAGTCCGCTTGCGGACTTTGTTCTATGACAGGAAGGAGATTTAGAATGCAGATCAGGCTGAATGGGAAAGAAAAGGCAGTTGACGATGGAATGACCGTGGCAAAGCTTCTGGAGGCGGAGAAGTACCGCCCGGAGCAGGTGGCGGTGGAGGTAAATCTCTGGATAGTGCCGAAGGATCAGTACGGCACACATGCGCTCAATGAGGGCGATGTCGTTGAGATTGTTACGTTTATGGGCGGCGGCTCCGGCCTAGACGAGGAAAAGCCTGTGGAGCAGGATGTGTTTGTGCTGGGCGGCCACAGCTTCCGGTCGCGGTTTATCCTGGGTTCAGGCAAATACTCACTGGAGCTGATTCAGGCGGCGGTAGAGAATGCGGGCGCGCAGATCATCACGCTGGCGCTGCGCCGCGCGAATGAAGGCGGTCTGGCGAATATTCTGGATTACATTCCGGAACACGTGACGCTGCTGCCGAATACGTCCGGGGCGCGCAACGCGGATGAGGCGGTGCGAATCGCGCGGCTTTCCAGGGAGATCTGCGGCAGTGATTTTGTCAAAATCGAAATCATGCGGGACACCAAATATCTGCTGCCGGACAATCAGGAGACAGTTAAGGCGACGGAAATCCTCGCGAAGGAGGGATTTATCGTCATGCCGTACATGTATCCGGATCTGAATTCTGCGCGCGACATGCAGAACGCCGGCGCCGCGTGCATTATGCCTCTGGGCGCGCCGATCGGCACGAACAAGGGGCTGGTGACGAAGGAATTTATCAAGATTTTGATTGATGAAATTGATCTGCCGGTGATCGTGGACGCGGGAATCGGACGTCCGTCGCAGGCCTGTGAGGCTATGGAGATGGGAGCCGCTGCAATCATGGCGAATACAGCGATCGCGACAGCCGGAGATATCCCGGCGATGGCAGGGGCGTTCCGTCAGGCAATTGAGGCAGGAAGGACTGCGTTTCTGGCCGGACCTGGCCGCGTGAGAGAGAACGGGGCGAGCGCGTCTTCGCCGCTGACCGGATTTCTGCGGGACTGAAGCAGGGTTTTCGATAACCTGACCAAAAAACTGGTCAAGACGGGGTTAAAAATTAACATAATTACCTGATCAGGACGGGAAATATGTTAACTAGCCGGAGAGTGGCTGTCGGAAATGAAAAAACAGCGGATCATTCCAGAAAGACGATCTGGCAGAACAAACTAGCAATTTACAGAAATAGGGAAACGAGTATGACAAACGAAACAGCCAACATCAATGAAAGCATCCTGAGTGAACAGATTCTGGAGGACCAGAAGAAGAACAGGATTGACCATATGACCTACCTGCCCGGAATGGATATCCTGCAGTCTGATGTGATGAAACGGGTAGTGGACGCCATGAATGCCTATGACTATGACCGCTATAAGGCGGAAGACGTGCGGCGGGCACTTGCGCGCGACAACCGGACGCCGGAGGATTTCGCGGCGCTGCTGTCTCCGGCAGCGATTCCGATGCTGGAGGAGATTGCGCAGTGCGCGCGGCAGGAAAAGCAGAAGCATTTTGGCAACAGTGTCTATTTCTTTACGCCTTTGTATATCGCTAATTATTGCGAGAATTACTGCATTTACTGCGGTTTTAACTGCCACAATAAGATCCGCCGCGCAATGCTGGGCGCTGAGGAAATTGAGCGGGAGATGCAGGCAATCGCGGAAACAGGCCTGCAGGAGATTCTGATTCTGACAGGAGAGAGCAGGAAAAAGTCGGACGTGAAGTATATCGGCGAGTCCTGCAGGATCGCGCGGAAGTATTTTAAGGTCATCGGACTGGAAGTTTACCCGATGAACGTAGATGAATACCACTATCTGCACGAGTGCGGCGCCGATTACATCACTGTCTTCCAGGAAACTTACAATTCGGACAAATATGAGACGCTGCATCTGGCGGGACACAAGCGGATTTTCCCGTACCGCGTCAGCGCGCAGGAGCGCGCCCTGATGGGTGGCATGCGGGGCGTTGGCTTTGGCGCTCTGCTGGGTCTGGATGATTTTCGCAAGGATGCCTTCGCGACTGGCATGCACGCGTATCTGCTGCAGCGGAAGTATCCGCACGCGGAAATTGCCTTTTCCTGCCCGCGTCTGCGGCCGATCATCAACAATGACCGCATCAATCCAAAAGATGTACATGAGACACAGCTGCTTCAGGTGGTCGCGGCGTACCGCCTGTTCATGCCGTTTGCCAGCATTACGGTCTCGACGCGGGAGTGCGCGCGGGTGCGGGATCATCTAATGAACATCGCGGCGACGAAAATCTCCGCCGGCGTCAGCACCGGCATCGGCAGCCATGCGGACGAGGGCACGTCGAAGGGAGATGAGCAGTTTGAGATCTCGGATGGACGGACAGTTGCTGAAGTATACAATGATTTGCTGGGGCTTGGCCTGCAGCCAGTCATGAACGATTATATTTATGTTTAAAAAAGTAGCTGAGGCTGCCGCGCTGCGCATCTTTGTGCATAAATGTTTGTGCACTGGATTGCTTAGCGAGACAGCCTCAACAGAAGGTTGATCGAAAAATAGAAACACTGACGAATCAGTGATGATTTATGATACAAACCGGGACGCGAGCGTTCCGGCTTTTTCTTTGAGCGGCTCAATCATTCTCACAGACTCGCGCTCGATCAGCTCCGGAATGAATGTATAATTCGCGTCAAACTGAGAATCACTCATCATCCGCAGAAGGTTTTCGGCGGCCTTCTGGCCGACTTCCTCATAGGGGTAGCGGATCGTGGTGAGCGGAGGGTCGAAGTCCGGGGAAGTCAGGAAGTTGTCATATCCGACGACGGAGAGATCCTCCGGAATCCGGATGCCATTTTCCTGCAGGGCAGGAATCAGCTTCTGCGCGAACTCATCATTATAGATAAACGCAGCTGTGCAGGAACGGATCTGCTTCAGGAGCGCCGGAAAGGTCTCGTGAAAATAATCCTTGAAGGTTCTCAGTGAATACCAGTAAACACGGTCATCTGAAAAGGGGAGGCGGTGCTTTTTCAGCGCCTCGAGGTATCCGTTAAAGCGCCGGATTCCCTGCCCGTTGTCTGAGCGGCCTACATAGAAGATTTTTCTGTGTCCGTTGGCAATTAAATGCTCTGTTGCCAGCTTTCCGCCGGCGAAGTCGTCCATTTTAATTGAAGGGAGATCCAGCTCCCGGTAGGTGTCGTCAATCAGAATAAAAGGGATCCTGCTCATCAGCGTCCGGAACGGCTTCAGATCAAAGCGCGGCAGATAGGAGCAGGATGGCTCCAGAATGATTCCCGCGTAGTTGGAGCCCATCAGGTTGTCCAGGATACGCGCCTCGTAATCCAGACGGTTTTCCGTGGAAAAAATTGTGGCAATATAACCTTCTCTGGCCAGCTGGTGATTAACAGCAGCCGACTTAAACGGATAGATATAATTGCCGATGGAATTCATGATTACGGCAACGTTCTTTGACGGAGGGAGAGAAGATACGTTTTCCTTGACGATAAATGTCCCGCTGCCCTGAATGCTGTACACCAGCTTTTTCTTCTCAAGATATTTCAGCGCGTTTCGGATTGTCTGGCGGCTGACATTGAACTGTTCTGCCAGTGTCAGCTCCGGCGGGATTGGCGAGGTGGCATCGTTATACGTATAATCGAGGATCCTTCCTTCGATTACATCAGCGATGTCGAGGTATTTGGGCATTTCGGACTCCTTCTTCGCATCAGACACGTCTGCTGTGCATTATTATACCATATTTAATGGCATGTATCGAATATTATAATGCGACTCAAAATTAAATACAAGTGGAAATGTTAATTTGTATTTTTAGAAAAAACCAATATCGAACACAGATGAAAACAAAACTATACAAATTGACGAAAAAATGGGTATGAAATTTGTCTAATTTGCAGATGGACAGCGTTATTCCTTTAGTAATATGATAGACATGTAGCGAAAAGGTGCAGTCGGATCGAATACAAGTTAATTTTAGACTGCGAATACAAATTTATCAAACTGGGAGGAAGTTTACATGATAAAGAAAGTTTTGTCACTTCTCATGGCAACGCTTATGGTGAGCTCTCTTGCAGCCTGCGGCGGCTCCGGTTCTTCGGCAGCCTCCAGCGCGGGAAGCGCTGCGGCATCTTCGGCGGGCGCGGCAGTCAGCGAAGCAGCTGAAGAGGCAGAAGACACTGCGGCGGCAGCGGCCAGTGAAGCAGAAGACACTGCGGCGGCAGCAGCATCATCTGCGGAAGAAGCTGCACCTGCAGCAGCAAGCGGTGACCAGATCAAGGTCGGCGTTTCATTCCACAGCCTGATGAACGACGTCTTCAAAAAGACAGAAGAGTACCTGAACTACTGGAAAGACAACCCAATTGAAGACGGATATCCGACGATTGACATGACCATCACGGTTGCCGACAGCGATATCAACAAACAGATCTCCGATGTCAAGGATCTGATTAGCCAGAATCCGGATGTCATCCTGATCGACCCGGCAGATTCTACCGCAATTGAGCCGGCAGTCAAGGCCTGCCACGACGCTGGTATCCCGTGCGTCACCTACAACAGACCGATCGCGGAAGAAGTAAAAGAGAGACCGGACGCAGAGTGCCTCGTTGACGCGTACGCACAGGGCTATGATGTCGCGAAGGCTGTCTTTGACAAGATGCAGGCAGACGGCGTGGAACAGATCACAGTTGTTATGTGCAACGGTGAGACCCGTGACAACAACTCCATCCTGCGCGCGAACGGCGTGAAGGACGCTGCAGAAGAGTACGGCGCGACCATCGCGGCGGAGCTTCCGTGCGACTGGGATCCGTCCAAGGTTTCCGAGCTGCTTCCGTCAGCTCTGACAGGAAATCCTGACACGAACCTTGTATACTGCGCGACAGACGGAATGCTTTCCGGCATTAAGTCCACGCTTGAAGCAATCGACAGATGGGCCCCGTACGGCGAGGAGAACCACATGTATCTGGCATCCTGCGACGTCTTCGAAGAAGGCTACAACATGATCGCTGACGGATATGTTGACGCGGACACCCTCTTCGACGTCAAAGGCTTCGTCGGACAGGCAGTCAAAGACGCATATGCTCTGGCAGCAGGCGAGTCTGTTGAAGGCAAGACCGAGCTGGTCGGCGCATGCTATACACAGGACAACTATCAGGACGAAGAACTGACATCTGATCTGTGGTGGCAGTTCGAGGGTAAGTAATACAGGCGGCTGATTTTAAGGAAACTTAAAAGATCGGCAGACATTGTGACAGACACAGTGTCGTCCGGCCGCGGCCATGCTTAACCAGCAGGGAGAGAGGGGATCCCGTCTCTCCCTGCATCTGTACGAAGAGAACCTGCCGCCGGAAGACGGCGGGTCAGGACAGTTGAGTTTGATTTTAAGGAAGAAAAAGTATGACTACATCAGCGAATTCAGTCAGCAGTATTTTTGAGAGGATCAAGAGTGACCGCAGCA
>JAFVEX010000155.1 GCA_017475785.1 Eubacterium sp.
AATCCTTTTTTCATGCCATTACTACCTTTTCCCTCAGTCTTTTCTGTGCGTGGTTTGAATCCATTTTTGAACCCATATAGGATATTATCGGGATTCTCTTTCTGTGTCAATCGGCTTTACCGAATCTTTTCCGGTATGCGGGATTTTTTCCGGAAATTGCTTTTTGTCTCCCTGTGTGCTGGATGCCTTCCAGGAAATTGGTTATTGTTTCGCTGTGTGCGGGATGCCTTCCCGGAATTTGGTTATTGTCTCGCCGTGTGCGGGATTTTTTCCGGATACGCGCTCACAAACTGCGCCCAGGCGGCCAGACCGGCGCCGTGCATAAATGCGCCGGAACGTATCATTTCACAGAACTCAGGAATTGTTTTCAGATGAACTTCCAGAAATTCCGCGTCGTCCAGATGATCCTGCCCGCGCGCCGTGCACTCTGTCCAGAACAGATGGATCTGCTCGTCACTCGATCCGAACGAGGTGTAAACCGACCCGAGCGGATGGATCTCCCCGGGGATAAATCCGGTCTCCTCCTGCAGTTCCCGGCCTGCTGCGGCGGCGGGGTCTTCACCTGCTTCCAGGATTCCGCCCGGCAGAGACCAGGTGTATGTCTGAATCGGGTAACGGTACTCATACAGCAGCACGAGCTTTTCTTTGTAGAACGGAAGAATACAGGCGCCGTTCCGGATGCTGATATATGAGAAAACGCGCGCGCCGCCTTCCAGCGCGAGCAAGTCTTCTACTACCTCGAACCGCCCAGAAGGCGTGCGGGTGGTTTTGATCGGATGAAGAAAAATCTCCGGATTCATTGATCCCTCCCTGTTGAACTATCTACTGAACTTTCTGCCGGATTATCAGCTAAACTACTTGCCAGATTATCTGCTGAACTTTCTGCCGGATTATCAGCTGAACGCTCTGCCAACTGATCTGTAAGATGTTTTTTTGAATGCTGTGTACATATTCTGCGCGCATGTGCCGCAGTAAGGAACTGTCACAGGATAACTTGATCTTTTTGATTGCGTGTATCCTCGGATTTCTCTTGCGATTCAGCCCGGCGCATACTACAATAGATAATGTTTGCAATTCGTTTCACAAAAAGAAAGATTGAATGATTAAGGAATCTGTCATGTTTAAGGAAATGCGCGAGGGTGCCCTGGCAGGAATCCCGATTGCGCTTGGATATTTATCAGTCTCATTTGGTATCGGCATCATGGCGGTCGGCGCTGGCTTCAGCATTCTGGAGGCCGTCATCCTGTCTGCGGCGAACCTGACCTCAGCCGGCCAGGTGGCAGGCATCGAGATTATCGCCGCGGCCGGAACCGTTATAGAAATTATCGCGTCACAGTTTGTCATCAACCTCCGCTACGCGCTGATGGCGATTTCTCTCTCTCAGCGGCTGGATGAGTCATTCGGGACGCCGCAGAGGCTTCTGGTCTCCTACGGAATCACCGACGAGATATTCGCAGTCGCTTACGCGCGCAAAAAAAAGGTGACGCCCGCCTTCATGGCAGGTCTGATCCTGATCTCCGGAGCCGGCTGGGTTCTGGGCACGCTGCTCGGCGCCGCGGCCGGAGAAATACTGCCTGTCGCTGTCACAAACGCGCTGGGCATTATGCTGTACGGCATGTTCATCGCGATCGTCGTCCCAGTGCTGAAGGAAAACCGCCACGTACTGTACGTCGCTGCCGCGGCCATTGCCCTGAGTCTCCTGTTCCGGTATGTCATCACGGGCATCTCCAGCGGTTTTTCCGTAATCATCTGCGCGGTCGGCGCCTCCGTGTTCGGCGCACTGCTGTTTCCGATTGACGGGGAGGGAGAAAACACATGAGTATTATGGCGTATATTCTGATCATGGCAGCGGTCACCTACCTGATCCGCATGCTGCCGTTTACATTATTCCGAAAGCAGATCCGCTCCCGCTTTTTCCGGAGCCTGATGTACTACATCCCGTACGCAGTGCTGTCTGCCATGACCATTCCGGCGATTTTTTACTCCACCGGCAGCTTCGTATCTGCCGCGGTCGGCACAGCAGCCGCTCTGGTACTTGCGTGGTACAATAAGCCGCTCATCGTCGTCGCCCTGTGCGCGGCCGCAGCTGCCCTTCTGACCGGATTTGTAATCTGAGAGAACAGAAAATGGACTACCGCACCCTCTCCGGCTATCTGCTGGAGACATTCGGCACAAAAGTATACAAGCTTTCTCTGGTCACCGGATGCACCTGCCCAAACCGTGACGGCACTGCCGGCACCGGGGGCTGCACGTTCTGCTCTGCAGGCGGTTCGGGAGAATTTGCCGCGCCGCTTCTTCCTGTCAGTGAGCAGATCCGCGTCGCGAAACAGCGCGTCGACCGGAAATTCCCGCGAAACATCGCGCCGGAGAACCGCCGCTATATCGCCTATTTTCAGTCCTATACAAACACATACGGTGACCCGGAAGTGCTATTGGATATGTTTCAGGACGCGATTTCATTTCCCGAGATCGCCGCGCTCTCGATCGGGACGCGGCCGGACTGCCTGGATGAGCCGGTTCTCTCAATGCTTTCTTCCCTCAACCGGCAAAAGCCGGTCTGGGTTGAACTCGGCCTGCAGACGATTCACGAGAAGACAGCTGCCGCAGTCAACCGTGGGTATTCGCTGAACGTTTTTGAGCAGTCTTACCGCCGGCTGAAGGAACAGGGACTGACTGTTATCGTACATCTGATTCTGGGGTTCCCGCAGGAAACACGTGAAGATATGCTGGATTCCGTACGGTACCTCGCGGCGCTCAATCCCGCGCCCGACGGCGTCAAACTCCAGCAGCTGCAGATCCTGCGCGGCACAGCGCTGGCAGAGGAATACGCCGCAGACCCGTTTCCGCTGATGACACTGGAGGAATACGCGGATCTGATCACAGACTGTCTGCGGCTGCTCCCGAAGGAAACCGTTGTACACCGCATCACAGGAGACGGCCCGAAGCGACTCCTTGTCGCGCCCCTCTGGTGCGCGGATAAGAAGCGGGTGCTGAATACACTGTACAGGAAAATCCGGGATGCCGTCTGAGGGCATCCTCATATCCTCCCGCACGACCCAGAAACAAAATCCACAAGCGGACTTCATCTCCCCTTTACTCATGAGGAGAGCTGCGGACTTTGCGCACCGTTGCTGGTCACCGACAGGTGATATCGTCCAGTGGACGATCGCTTAGCGCCGACCGAAGTGGAACGAAGACCGCTGCTCGTCCATCATCCTTCTACAATCAGGTACCTTCCGTCGCCGATCGCAAAAACCTCCGCAGCCTCCTGAATCTCTGAAGGATCAAAATCCGCGCCGGATTCCTCAAAATACCGCACCACTTCTTTTCTGGAATTGACGACCACAGCCATCACATCTTCCAGAAAATACGCCGCCTCTTCTGCTGTCTCGGCGACCGGCTCAGGGAAAAGCTGCCCCTGTTTTTCCAGGAATACGTTTAATACAACCTCATCAAATCCGTTCATAATCTTCCCTTTTTATCGCTGCAATTTATTGTTACATGCTTTTGCCGAGGATTCTTAAGGAAACAGTTCGTCAACGTTTTTCTGGCAGCAGATCTGCCTTAATACAAAAACAGTTCAGCAACGTCTTTCTGTCAGCAGATCCGCCTTAATACAAAAACAGTTCATCAACGTTTTCTGTCAGCAAATCCGCGGCAGTCCCTCTCCCTGAAGAACGTCCAGGCGCCGCATGCCGCCAATGGCTGTCTCTGAAAACAATTCCCCCGGCTGTTCGTCTGTCACGCGGCCGATGTACGCGGCATCGGCGCCGTATTTTGACATGCGAAGAACCGCGAGGGCTTCTTCTGCGGCGCTTTCCGGAACCATTGCCACAAGCTTTCCCTCATTTCCCATGTACAGTGGATCCAGACCCAGAAGTCCGGCAAAGTCGCGCACGCGGCTGCTGACCGGAACTGCCTCGTCCCGGATTCTGATCGTCACGCCTGCCGCCTGGGCAAGCTCCTTCAAAACAGTCGCCAGACCGCCCCGCGTCACATCCCGTAGCGTGTGTACCGGTATTCCGGCGTGCAGCAGGCGGATGACCATCTCATTGAGCGGTGCCGCGTCGCTTGCGATTTCGGTCTCAATGTTCATGCGCTCCGACAAAAGCGCGGCATGGTGATCGCCCATTGTGCCGGATACAATCACTGCGTCGCCGGGCTCTGCGCATGCGGCGCTTATGTTGACAGATTCGCCCACAAAACCTACGCCGGCTGTGTTGATATAGCAGCCGCCGGCGCCTTCGGTCACCTTCGTGTCGCCCGCGATGATCCGGACACCCGCCTCCCTGGCCGTTTCTGCCATGGAACGGACAATTACCCGCAGCGTTTCTGCCGGAAGCCCTTCCTCGAGGATAAATCCGCAGGTCAGATACTGTGGAACGGCTCCGCGCATCAAAAGGTCATTGACAGTGCCGCAGACAGCCAGTCGTCCGATGTCCCCGCCCCGAAAAATCAGCGGCGTCACGACAAAGCTGTCTGTCGTGACGGCAATCCTCGCACTTCCCGGGACAACCGCGCTGTCCTCCATCTGGTTTAATATTTCATTTGAGAAGGCATCCGCGAATATGTCTCTGATCAGCGCGCCCGTCGCGCTGCCGCCGCTGCCGTGAATCATCGAAATGGTATCTGTCTGTGTCATCATCAGTCGTTCCTTCCCATATGCTGTTCCTCACTGCGTCCGTCCGCTGCTGAACCATGAAAAACAGCTTCCTTCCGTAGATACCATGCACGCTCCCTGGGGGGAGAGCGGGGTGCAGACCTTTCCAAAAAGCGGGCACTGATTCGGACGCATGATACCGCTGAGTACGCGGTCACAGCAGCACGCCCGGTTCAGCTTGTGATCCTCATCCAGACCGCGGCTGCCCAGGTCAAAGCGCCCATATGATCCGCGCAGTACTCTTCCCGAGCCCGGCACAATGCCGATCCCGCGCCACATGGCGTCTGCCGGCTCAAAATACCTTGAAACCAGCTCCTGCGCCTTCAGGCTGCCCTCTTTCGTCACGACTGAGGGGTAAAAATTCATGACCCGCCCCTGCCCGCGGGCACGCACGATACCGCAGAGCGCAGTCAGCAGCTCTTCTCCCTGAAATCCTGCGATTCCAAAGGGAATTCCGTACGCCTCTGCCAGCGGCTCATAGATTTCTGACCCTGTCACCACTGAGACATGCCCCGGCGCCAGAAATCCGTCGATCGGGGCGCCGGAATCCATCAGATGCCGGATTATTTCCGGCATGGTTTTCAGCGCCGTCAGGAGAAATACGTTATCGATCCGCCGCTCCAGAAGCTCCTCCATCAGCAGCGCGTATGCAGGCATTGTCGTCTCAAATCCGACCGCGGCAAACACAAACCTTGTCTCGGGCGCCTGTGCCGCCAGCTCCAGGATGTCTGCCGGCGCATATACCATCTCAACGCGTGCTCCGTGCCCCTTCGCCGCGCCGAGACTCTCTTTGCTGCCCGGAACGCGGATGAGGTCGCCAAATGTCACGACGCAGGTGTCCGGCGCTTCTGCCAGAGCAATCAGCCGGTCAATGTACGCAGACGGCGTGACGCAGACCGGACAGCCTGGTCCCGAAATCAGGTGTATTTTCGGAGAAAGCATGCCCGGGATGCCAAATCTGGCGATCGCGCCCGTATGGCTTCCGCAGACCTCCATAATGTTCAGATCCGGCCCGTCGTATGTGCGAAGGTACGTCTTGATCTTTTCTAGCATGTTCATGAAAACGCTTCCAGCTCCTCAAACAGTTCCCGGATCGCCTCCGCCTCGCCGGAATTCACCTTCTGGAGAATACACCCGGCGTGCACCAGCACATAGTCGCCCGGAACCACCTGCACCAGGCCGGAACGCGCGTTTACGCGGTTCCCGCTGAAATCGACAACCGCAGTATCTCCCTTCAATTCAACCACCTTACCTGGCAGCGCAACACACATATCTCTTCCTTCTCCTGTCTGACACTACAATGGGGCTGCCGCACTAAGCATCAGCCCCATTGTAGTTTCTTTATACTTCTGCCTTGGATCCCGCCTCCGGATCTTTAGCTGCTGCCGCTTCTGCTTCTGCTTTTGCCTTGGCCTCTGCCTCCGCTTTCTTCTTTGCCTCCATGGCAGCCTTGGCGGCCGCGGCTTTTTCTGCCTGAATCCGCTTCTTCTCGATCTCTGCCTGAATCGCTTCCTCAGACTTCCTGAAGACCTCCTCAGCTTTTGCGCCCATCGGCTCCTGATAGCCGGGCACCATATGCAGGCACTTCTTCGGACATTTCTCAACGCAGTTGCCGCAGGCGATGCAGTCAAACCGGTTGATGGTCCAGGTGTAATCCTGCTTGCTCACCGCAAGGCAGCCGGGCGGACAGCAGCGCACGCACATGCCGCAGGAAATGCAGTCATCGATGTCGATCTCGATATGGCCGCGGCTGCGCTCCGGGTAGACCGCGGGCTCAGCCGGATATTTGGTGGTGACTGGCTCGGAGAACAGATTCTTCAGCACAGTCGGAACAAAATTCATCAACTTTGCCATATTATCTACTCTCCTTTCTCATCGTTCTGTGCAGCTGATGCACGGGTCAATTGTGATCACCAGAAGGCCGACATCCGACAGCGTCGCGCCTTTGAGCATCTCGCAGAGTGCCGGGATATTGGTAAAGGTAGGTGTGCGGATCCGCATGCGGTCCAGGAACTTTCCGCCTGTGGCCTTCGCGTAATAGACAGCCTCTCCGCGGGACTGTTCGAGCCGCACGAAGCACTCCCCGTTCGGATTTCCTTTGACCGGCACGGACAATGTGCGGTCCTCGGGAAGCTTTGCGATTGCCTGCCGGATGAGATCGATCGACTGGAATACCTCGTGCAGACGCACGTCACAGCGCGCGAAGCAGTCGCCGTCTGTCGAGATCACCGGCTCAAAGTCCAGATATTTGTAGGCCGCGTAGCCGCGTTTTCTGATATCGATGTTGATACCGCTCGCGCGGGCAACCGGTCCGACGGCGCCCAGATCATGTACCTGCTCCTTCGACAGCACGCCGATGCCTTTCAGGCGGGACTGGACGGTGTAATCCATGAGGAAGGTATGCTCGATCTGCTTCAGTTCTTCTTCGATCTCTCCGACATTCTTGAGGATCGCCTTCGTCATGTCGTCATCGATGTCCTTCAGAACACCGCCGATCTTGTTGACACTCGCAATCAGACGGCCGCCGGTAGTCAGCTCCGCCATGTCGAGAATCTTCTCGCGGATCCGCCACGCCTGATAAAACAGGCTCTCAAAACCGAATCCGTCCGCCAGCAGGCCCAGCCACAGCAGATGGCTGTGGATACGCGACATCTCGCACCAGATCGTGCGCAGGAACTTTGCGCGGTCCGGAACCTCCACTTCAAAAATACCTTCGAGCGCCTCGCAGTATCCCATTCCGTGCATGAAGCTGCAGATTCCGCAGATTCGCTCAATGACATACTGCATGTCGTTAAAATCTTTTTTCGCCGCAAGTCCCTCGAGTCCGCGGTGAATGAACCCGATTGAGGGAATCGCCTCGATTATAATCTCATCCTCGATCACCAGATCCAGATGAATCGGCTCCGGAAGGACGGGATGCTGCGGTCCATATGGAATGACGCTTCTTCTGCTCAAATCAACAGCCATTTATTCGCCCTCCTTCGGTTTCTTCGGCGCCATCGGAGATTCCACCTCAATGCGGTAGAGCTTATTGTCATAATCAAGATTGATCATCTTGATGTTGACGCCGAACAGTTCTTTCATCTCATTTTCATAAAATACCGCCGACGGCAGGATCTCCGTGATGCTCGGGATCTCCGTCTCCTGATCGGTGACGATCCGCAGCGTCTCAAACTCGTACGTGTCATCATTCGCGAATGAGTAGCTCAGCTCGATGTCCTCTTTGATCAGCGCCGCGCACGCCTGCGAGAGTCGGAACCCGCGCTTCTTCATCTCCATCGTCTTAGAGAGGAGCTTTTCCGGCGTGATTTCAAACAACTTGTTTTCAGGGCAAATCACCTCTGCCATGTCAACGTCCTCCCTTCTTTTCTTCTTTGACCTTCATGTCATGCTCGTCAGAGCGCTCCTGGAACAGGGCAACCGCCTTTACAATTCCGTCGATGATGGCCTGCGGCCTCGCGGCGCATCCCGGCACGTAAATATCAACCGGTATGACAGTATCTGCTCCGCCCAGAATGTTGTAGCACTCCTTGAAAACGCCGCCGGTGCACGCGCAGACGCCGACCGCCACAACCACCTTCGGGCGCGGCATCTGGTCGTAGATCTGCTTGACGACGTCTTTGTTCTGTGTGTTAATACCGCCCGTGATCAGAAAAATATCTGCCTGAAGCGGATCGCCTGTATTCATGATGCCAAAGCGCTCTGCGTCGTAAACCGGCGTCAGGCAGGCAAGCACCTCGATATCACACCCGTTGCAGCTGGATCCGTCATAATGGAGCAGCCACGGGGATCTTGCAACTTTTCCCATTTGTATCCTCCTTTATCTCCAGCTTAATAAATCAACATCAGAATCAGCAAATTGACGCCTGCGGACAGCAGCGTGACCAGCCAGGTGATTTTCAGCATCTGCTCCCAGCGGAAGCGCGCGTTTGTGTTGTCGATCAGAATCTCGACAAAGTACACGGCAAGAATCACCAGCACCGCGGCGACGATGCTCAGCGGGTTACTGTTGACAATAAACAGCGCGACGACACCGAGCAGGAAAATATTTTCATACCACTCGGCAATCTGGAAAAACGCCAGATTGCGCGCGCCCATCTCCGTCGTCAGACCCTTTACCAGCTCCTGATGCATGTGATGCGAAGTCGCTGTGTCAAACGGTGACTTGCGCATCTTGATCGTCATAATGAAGACGAACGCAAAGAAGAATCCCGGCATATAGAGAATGTGGCTTGTCGGCGACGCGGCGATCGCGTCGACGTTAAATGTCTTTGCTGACAGATAAAACCCCACGCATGTCAGCAGAACTGCCGGCTCGTACGCCATCATCTGGATCAGCTCGCGCTGTCCGCCGATCGTGCTGTACGGCGAACTGGTGATCATCGAGGCAAAATACAGAAATGTAGCTGCCGTCGCCAGAATGAAGAAGCACATCAGAATATCACTTCCGCCGAAAAACATCGCGCCCGTGAAAATCATCAGCAACATGTACGTCAGCAGCAGGAACGTCTGCGCGCGGCTGACCGCGATGACCTGCTTGTTCAGAAGCTTCTGCACGTCATAAAACGGCTGCAGCACAGGCGGGCCGACACGCCCCTGCATACGCGCGGATATCTTGCGGTCGACGCCTTCCAGGAAGCCGCCCAGGAAAGGTGCGAGAACGATGTAGCAGACGATGAAAATAATTCGCATGGTAACACTCATCAGAACACACCTCCCATGATTCTTGCCATCATGATAATCAGCACCGCCAGCGTGAACAGCTGGCACGGGAACATCAGCTTCTTCTGGCCGATGAATTTGCTGAAGTAATAGTTGGACATCCACAGCTGCTTCGGATTTCCGAAGGAGTCAACGAAGCCGGTGTTGTTGCCGACATTGACGCCGTTCATATAAGCAAGCTTGACGTTTGTCCTCCGGTTCCTGAAGGTCCGGTCCGCGAGGAACGGCACGAGGAACACCAGAAGAATAATGACAATCAGCGTGTACAGGACAGCAGTCGGAATTACCGCTGCAGTCTGGTTAAACTGCTCGATGAGCAGCGGTTCCACAAACCGGACAGACAGGATCGGGAACAACAGGCACAGCGCGATCATAAGAACCGCGTGAATCGTCAGTGAGATAGTCTCGTTCTTCTGCGTAATGTCTTCGATCTTGGAATGAATGACGTTGTGGGTCGGACTGATGATTTTGCCGAGCCACTTCGTCCAGTAGAAGGAAGTCGTCGCGCTGCCGAAGACGATAAACACGACGAGCAGGATGTTGCTCGTATCAACAGCGGCGCGCAGAGCAGACCACTTGGAGATCAGCATGCCGAACGGCGCCAGGAACATGCCGACGATGCCGATGAACATGAAGATCGCCAGCCGCGGCACGCGGTACAGCAGGCCGTGCATGCTCTCGATCTCGCGGCTGTGCGTCGCGTTCTCGGTCGCGCCGATATCCTGGAACAAAAGCGATTTGGAAATCGCGTGGAAAATCATCAGGAACACGCCTGCCCAGATCGTCTCTGGACGGCCGACGCCGGCGCACGCGACCATCAGCCCGAGGTTGGAAACCGTCGAGAACGCAAGAACCTTCTTGCCGTCGTGCTGGGCAATGGCCATGACAGAAGCCGCGAAGAATGTAAATCCGCCGATAAACGCGATCATGTTGCCGGAGCCTTTTCCGCTCATGGCCGGCGCAAGACGGAACAGAATATAAATGCCCGCCTTTACCATCGTCGCGCTGTGCAGCAGCGCCGAAGACGGTGTCGGGGCGACCATCGCGCCCATCAGCCAGGTGGAAAACGGCATCTGCGCCGCTTTTGTCAACGCCGCAAACGCGATCAGCGCGACCGCGAAGGCAAGAATGTGGCGTTCATCATTGAATTTTCCGTATTTAATCAGCTCCTGCAGGCTGTCCTGTCCCTTGGAGTAGATATAAATTGTGACGCCCGCCGACAGCGCGCAGCCGCCCAGCAGGTTCATCCAGAGCGCGCGGAAGGAATTGTTAATTGCCTCAGTCTCGCGCGTATAGCCGATCAGCAGGAACGAGCAGACGCTGGTCGTCTCCCAGAAGAAAATCAGCCAGAGCAGGCTGTTGGAGAGCACAAATCCAAACATTGCCCCGAGGAACAGGAACAGTACCATGAAGAAGTAATGCCTGCGGTCCTGAAATTCCGTGTGATGCTTATGGTATCCGTCCATATAGCCTACCGCGTATACAACGATCAGGCTGCCGATCAGGCCCACAATAACACACATCAGCACAGACAGATAATCTATGCGGATATGGGCGATCTCCTTCAGCTCCGGACCTGCCAGCTCTACATAGGCAATCAGGACTGTCGGGATGATCGAGAGCAGACAGATCAGATACTTCCGGTAGCGGAAGCAAAGAAATGTTACGACAATCATCAGCAGAAAATCACCCGCCAGTATCAGATGATTGACTGCCTCTGTCTGTTTGTACAATTCGATTGGCTGACAGCCGCCCGCAACCCACTGCACCACAAGCCAGCCTGTCGCCGCGATAATGATAACCGCGCCTGCATACGCAATCACATTTCGCACTTTGTCCGCCCGGATACAGTACATCAGCACCGCAGCCAGCAGCGGAAAGCAGATCAGAAACGGAATTACCTGCATAAGACTTTTCTCCTTTCAGTTCGTCACAAAGGTCGTGAGGTTTATGATTATTTTATGATTTCATCGGTATTCTATCATATAAAAAAAGAAAATGAAACCTCAATCCGCCATTGTATATGATTAAAGCATACCTAAAGTGCTGTCATGCACCTGTCCTCAGACGAACCGCAGCAGCTCCTCCGCCGTCTTGCGGCGCGGCGCCTTCGGAGACTCATCGGGCCAGCCGACGGGGATCAGTGCGGCAACGCCTTCTGTTTCCGGAATCTGCAGAATTGCGCGGATGGCTTCCTCATCAATCACGCCCAGAATGACGCTTCCAAGCCCGGCCTCGTGAGCCGCAAGGCAAAACGCCTCCGCCGCTGCCCCGGCGTCGAAAGACTGCCAGTGCGTACCCTGCGAGGTAGAAAAGCTTCCGTCTTTTTCATACCCGGACCGCCCGAGCACACTCGTGAGCACGACCAGCACCGGCGCCCCGGAGATGATCTTCGTGTTCCACGCGAAGCCATGCACGGCTTTTTCCGCGATCTCCTGCTTTACGGCAGGATCGGTCACTGCCGTGTACCGCACGGTCTGAGTGTTCTTCCAGCTGGGCGCCCAGGCCGCCGCCTCTACAACTGCCTGCAGCTGCTCTTTTGTCACGGGCTGATCTGTAAATTTACGGACACTGCGCCTTGTCTTGATACATTCGATTGCGTTCATGTGTGTTCCTTTCTTGTTTTAGAATTTTTGGTATTTGTGAAACGCGGGGGGTGTCAGGAGGAGGCACCTACGCCAGCAGCTCCTGCGCGCGGAGGGCAATATCTGCGGCAACCTCTGCCACTGTGCGGTTGTCGGTTGCGATCACTGCGTCCGCGGCCTCCAGATAGCGTGGAAGACGCTGCTCCATCAGTGCCTGAATATCGTCGACGTTCATATGGCCTTCCAGAAGTGGTCTGTGGGTGCTGCTGCCGACGCGGGCCAGCACCGTCTCGGGATTGGCCGTGAGGAGAATGACCACTCCCTGCTCCTTCATGAGGCGCACGTTGTTCTCGCGCAGGGCAACCCCGCCGCCGCAGGACACGACGAGCGGACCGCTCTCCGGCAGCTGCTGAAGGAAAGAGGTTTCCAGGTCGCGGAAATAGGCCTCTCCAAACTGCTCGAAAATATCGGATATCTTCATCTCCTGTTCTCTTTCAATTGCGGCGTCCATCTCGATCAGCTCTGCGCCCGCGTGCCGGCTGAGCGCGCGTCCTGCCGCGCTCTTTCCCGCTCCCATAAACCCGATCAGGAAAATATGCTCCTTCTTCCGCGTATGCAGCTTCTGCAAAATGTCCGACAGATCTGATGCGGCCAGCTGGCCGGGCGCGGAAGTCTTGCCGACAGCGCCGAAGGTAACCGCCGAGCCGAATGTCTCGCCTGCCACGCGGCTGATCTGGCCGTCGACTCCCATTGCCATCGTGATGACCGGCCTGTCTGCGTATACCCGCGTCATCTCTTCTGTCGCGGCGAGAAGCGTCAGGACATCCTGCTTGTTGTTCGGCATCACGGCCATCTTCGGAATATCGGCGTCAAGCGCCTGCATTTTCCGAAGTACCGCGATGATATCTCTTGCCGGCGGCGTCCGGTCAAATGTGTGGCAGGACGCAACAACAATTCCGCCATACGCGTGAACGACATCGATCAGGTTGGCGACAGCGGCCTCGCCCATTGTCACCTCTATGTCAATCAGATCGGCGAGACCGGTTTTCGCGACTGTCTCGATGAGATCGACATATTCCAGCGTAGAGCACTCACGCTCGCCGCCCTCTCGCATGGTCCGGAAAGTAAACAGAACCGGCGTGTTTCCAAGCGCCTTGTGCAGCAGCCGCAGAACCTCTTCGACGCTGTCCGGATCCTGAATATCATTAAAAAAATCGGCGCGCCACTCGACCAGGTCAAACGGCTCCTCCAGAATCGAAACCGCTGCCGCAAGGATTTCCTCTGAAGTGCGCTCGACAATCGGCACACAAATTTTCGGAATTCCTTCTCCGATCCGCACGCCTCTCACTTCTACGATCTTTTGCTTTCTCAACCGGTTTTCCTCCAAAATCCATGTGAATATACGCCGGAAGCAGGCTTTCCCGCCCGAATCTCTCCATTATTTAAAAAAGAGCGTTTTTACTTCCTCTGCCGGCATCTCCATTCCCGTAAAGAGCCGGAATGCGGCGACGCCCTGCCACAGCAGCATGCCTGTGCCGTCTACACACTGGCAGCCTGCCGCTTTCGCGTCCTGAAGCAGCCGCGTCTCCACCGGGTTGTACACCGCGTCGGCGACGACCAGGCCTGCGTGAAACGCGCCGGCGTCCTTGATGATGCTCTGGTCATCCGCAGGCTTCATCCCGACGCTGGTTCCGTTAATCAGGATATCCGCTCTGCGGACGCAGGCGGTTACAGCCTCTGTATCGTTCAGGTCTGTCACATCAGCCGCGCATGAGGGAACCTCTTTGCGGATGGTTTCTGCCGTTTTCTGCGCGCGGGCATAAGACTTCCCTGCGCGCTGCAGAATGTGCACCCCTGCCGCTCCGGAAAGCGCGCACTGCACCTGCACGGCGGTCGCGGCACCGCCCGCACCCGCGACCACGATCTGTTTCCCCGCGACGTCCACGCCGTGGTCTGCCAGATTGAGGACGAAGCCCTCTCCGTCTGTCGTATGCCCTGCCAGAACGCCGTCACGGTTTACGATAGTATTTACCGCCCCGGTCATCTGCGCCGCGGGAGATAATTCATCCAGATACGGGACCACTGCTGTCTTGTGCGGCATTGTCACATTGCAGCCGCAGATTCCCAGTGTCCGGATCGCCTCAACGGCTTTGGCCGTCTTCTCCGCCGGTACGTCGAGGGCGACATAGACACAGTCCAGTCCCAGCTTCTGAAAACTGTAATTATGCATGGCCGGCGAAAGGGAGTGCGCCACCGGTGTTCCGATCAGCGCAAAAAGCTTTGTATGTCCTGAAATCTGATATTCCATCCTCTTGTCCTTCCTCCGCATCCTGTAGTTTTAACTTATTAAATACAGCCCGCAGGCGTCCGTGAACCAAAACATTCCTGCACGCCCTATAGCGCTCTACAGTGCTCTCCAGCGCTCCGCGCGGAATCCGTGCCGCTGCCGGATATCCTGAATCTGCGCGATCATCGCGGGAATATCTTCATTTAAATTGCCTTTCAGCAGCATGTAATTCGACGCGTGATTCGCGCGGAACACGGTTCCTTCCGAATCTACATTAGAGAGGAACAGTTCCATCTCATCCACAACCTCCTCCGGTGTGAGCAGCTCCATCCTGCCGCTCGCGATCTCGTCGACGATCGGTGCCGGCTCCTCTACCATCAGTGTCAGGAAGCCCACATATTCCGGCTTCATCTCAGAAATCGCCTGCGCGCTCGCGATCGCGTGCTCCCTGAGCCGCTCACGTCCGCCCAGACCGGAAATCAGCGTCACAGACGCCTGAATACCTGCCGCCTTCAGCTTTTTGCCAGCCTCAATTATCTGCGCTGCCGTCGCGCCCTTCTTCACCCGGCGCAGCACTTCGTCGTCACCGGACTCCAGTCCCATGTAGACCATCTCCAGTCCTGCCTCATTCAGTTCCCGGAGTTCTTCCGGCGTCTTGCGGAGAATGTCATGCGGAGCGCCGTAGGAAGTGATGCGCTCGGCAGATGGAAACCGCGCCCGCAGTAGGCCGAGGATCTCTTTGAGCTGCGGCGTCGGGATCACGAGCGCGTCCCCGTCCGCCAGGAAGATCCGCCGGATATTATCGCCGTAAACACTGAATACCTCTTCAATATCGGCCCGGATCTCGTCCATCTTGCGGATGCGGAACTGTTTTTCCTTGTACATTGTACAGAAAGTGCAGTCGTTGTGCGCGCATCCGATCGTCACCTGCAGTATAAAG
The DNA here is from genome assembly GCA_017475785.1 of Eubacterium sp. The sequence continues at coordinate 15,195 of JAFVEX010000155.1, forward strand.
CTGCGCGCCTCGCTGGGCGGTCTGTAAACCATTCCTTCATATCTCATTATTAATTCCTCCGTCACATCAGTGCCTTATAGCTTTCTTCCAGTGTCTCCTGCGTCCAGTCACGATCCAGCAGACAATTTAATATTTCTGCCGCGAGCCGGTTCCTGGAGATGCGCTCTGCCCCGTTTTCAGCCGCCTTCAGATGTTCTGTCAGAATTCCGATTCCGACGACAACCCACAGGACATCCCCGGTCTCTACCTCTGTTCCTGACTCCGTCAGGATCCCGCAGATTTTCTGCCCGTCTACATATAAATTGTTCAGCTCGCGGATTTCCGGACGGATTCCGCAGACAGCAGCAACCGCCCTGTGCGCGGCCACGGCCGCCAGCTTCGCAAACTGCTCCGGCACGCCCAGCAAAGACTCCTCCGGCCGCATGACAACACTCATATACAGGCCGCCCGACGGCGACAAAAAGCTGCTGGATCCTTTACCGGCACCAGCGCTCTGACTGTCCGCGGCGACCGCTGTACCATGTGCCGCGCCGGCAATCGCCAGTTCCTTCGCCGTGCGGCTGGTAGACGGCAGACAGTCATACACCTGCAGATACTCTGTGTAAGTCTGCTCTTTCAAAAAAGAAGCAATTCCCGCGCGCGTAAGCAGGTCACCTGCCCCCGTCAGGCAGTAGCCACTTCTGGTCACCGCCTCGATGACAAACCACGGTTCCCGCAGCGAGAAAAGTGTCTTGCAGACTGCGTTCCGTGAAATATTCAGCTGGCCGGCGATTGCCTCACCGGAAAGATATGCCCCTCTGTGTTCCTCCAGAAGGGCAAGCACACGTTCCTTTGATGCCATCAGATCTCCCTGCTCATCGTTCAGCGATAAATACCCGCGGCGATTCAGGTTATTGTTTAAGTAAACTGCATTGCCGCAGACGCTCTTTCTACATATTTTACGTTGTAAGGGGGATTCGGTCAAGTTTTATCAGATGTGCCTTATTTCTGGATTCTGTCAGATTTATCTCCGGCAGGCCTGTTTTTTTCAAGGGGAACCGGTCGCACGTAGTACCGGCGTTGCGGATGTTCCCCTTGAAAAAAACAGGCCTGCCGGAAGTGTACTCGTTCGGGAATTGCAACTTCACTGCACTCAAAAAAACACCGTCAATATGGTATCACATACCTACGGGAAAAAACACACGAAAT
>JAFVEX010000002.1 GCA_017475785.1 Eubacterium sp.
AGGAAAAGGACGGGAATGAAATATGCAGAGTTGAAGGGGATGGAAAACTCACTATAGCAGGAGGTTCTGCAATTACTGTTCGCGCAACGGAAATTGCATTTAAACAGGCACAGTCTGAAAAGGGCGGAACGATTAAGGTAGAACTCAAAGTCAAAAATCCACAGGATATATATAACGTAAATATATCTTTGATAAATCAGAATGGATCGGGTTATTTGAGCGATGACATTGATCAATCGTTTGTTGTATCCGGGGATAAAGTGATAATCACCTGTAATTTACCAAAAGCGATACAAACAGGAGAGTATTTATTTGATGAAATTACTGTCTATCAAAAAGGTGGAACGGTTCTCAGATATAATTCTCTGTACAAGGAATACTATAACGATGCATCTGGGCAGTATCTCCTGGACACAGAAGGGCTGGGTTCAAAGTGTTATATAAAAGGCAGCAAAACATTACGAATTCTTTCAGATGGGGATGAAGAAACCCCTGTTTTGAAGAGTGTGAAGGTATTGACGCCTGTGGTAAATAAGCCAGGCGTGATTAAAGTGCAAGTCGTTGCAGAAGATAATCGCAATATTTCAAAGATACGGATGTTTCTCGCCCCAAATCAGGAGCGAAAATTTACAGGGGATGGAACCATTACAGGTATAAATTCCGTTTATGTGAAATCATTTACTGGAACTGCAAAGCAAAGAACAATTACGGCTCTGTTTACAGTTTCCAGCCAGACTTCAGTTAAGGAGCTCATTTTTCACCAAATTGAAATAACAGATGGATCTGGAAATGTGGTTATCTACAATGGAGAGTTGGTGGATGGCGAAAGGTATTCGATAAAACATGATACGGGTGGATATTTTGTAACTTCCGGTATTGATGGATACACAGATATCTACTATGGAACTTCACCGATATGTATCAAGGAAGAGTTTGACATTGCTCTGCAAATGGGTCTTTCCAACACTAAGCTTGTCAGTAGTATAAAGAATATGAAAGATGGAGGTACTGCGAAAATACCTGTTTCTTCCCCGGGTATTGCAAAAAAAGAGCTGTTTGACGCAATAAAAGGAACAAGTAAAACACTCATCTTCTATAAAAATAATTATCAATGGATTTTTAACGGGAAAGATATAAAATCACCAAAGGATGTTCATCTTGACATTGATTTTCGTGTGGTTAAAGGGGATGATTATGGAAGTAAAGAAAAAATGGTTCAAATCGACTTTTATAAAAACGGAACCCTTCCCGGGAAAGCAAACATACGAATAAAGTCGGATTATACGTTCAACATGTTTGCGCTGACAGACAGCATTTACTTATACTATAACAATGAGAAGAAGAACGAGCTGCAGCTTGAAAATGGAAGTAAAACAGCCCTTGTTCTTGATGACTCAGATAAGTGGCTGAGGTTCGACATAACACATAATTCCCAATTCATGGCCACAAAAGGAAAACTGGCGAATACAAAATCCAGAGTCATGAAGACAGGGACAATCTACACAAGTAAGGCTTACAATTGCAAATTTAAGGTAACAGGATTTAAAACACTCGCTTATTATAAGCCGCTCAAAAAAACCATTAAGACTTTGAATATTCCGTATAATATCAAGATTAATGGAGTTCAGTACAGTGTTACAGCGATATTAAAGAATGCGCTCGCTAACTGTTCAAAATTAACTACAGTCAAATCAATTGGGAACGTGCAGAAAATTGGGGAAAAGGCATTCTATAAATGCACGGCATTGAAAAAATGGGACTTTAATTCTAGGGTTGTTGAAATCGGAAAGAGTGCATTTGAAGGATGCAGCAGCCTAAAATCGTTTTGTGTGGGTTTGGAAACAAAAGCTATCGGCGCAAGGGCATTTAGTGGGTGTAAAAAACTCAAGAAGATACAAATGGCAGGACCTGTAAAAACGATCGGAGGACAGGCGTTTAAGGGATGTTCATCACTTACAAAAATAAAAATACCAGCGAGCACAGAGAAAATTGGTGGAAAAGCGTTCTATAATTGTGGAAAACTAAAACAAATCACCGTTCTGACAACTTCACTGACGACAAAAAAGGTAGGAGCATACGCATTCAAAGGAATTGCTAAAAACGCAAAAATTACTGTTCCGAAGAAAAAGAAGGCGGCTTATAAAAAGCTGTTTATAAAAAAAGGAGCGCCAAAAACTATTAAAATCAAATAGCTGGAGAATTTAAAAAATAGCTTGGGAACTTATTGAATAGCTGGAGAACTCATTAACAAAGATCAACATAACTCATTTGACTGTGGGTCTTTACAGATGGTCAGGCCATTCTATATAATCATTATTATAAGAATCGGTTTTTCTATCTTGAACAGGAGGCATCTATGAAACAAAATAAATGGCGTATTATGATCGGAATCTTTGTGCTGCTCGCCATAGTCGGCATCGGCAGGCCCCGGAAGGTCGATGCAGCCGCGTTTAAGCCCGCAAAGACCTATTATCTGGATGTGACTGCTAATGCAAAGAAGTATGGAACAACTGTAGAAGAGCTGCTAAATAACTTCAAAATTCAGATTGAAAGTGTAAAAAGCTCGAAGCCGTCTGTTCTGAAGGTGAAGAAGGACAACTATGGGTTTATGCTGCGTCCGCTCAAGGCCGGCAGTGCGAAGCTTACGGTTACCTATACTACAGAGGCCGGGAAAAAGAAAACCATCAAGACGACAGTTAAGACGCGGGCTTATAAGAATCCTGTGAAGCAGTTTACGGTCGGATCCACAAGTTTCACAAAACGCTTCGCAAAAGATAATGTCTGCCAGTATAGTTATCCGACGGAAGAGACTGTTAAGGGCAAGCTGAATATAAAGGCAGCAGGCGGCTGGAAGATCGTGAAGATTCAGAAGTATGATTTCTACAAATCCAAATGGTCGACGCTGAAGAACGGAAAAAACTACACATTCAGCTGCGGGAGCGACCGTCTGGTGGTGACGCTGAAGCATACAAAGAGTGGATATATCAGAACCCTCACAGTGAATGAGATGGGCTGACATTCATCGGCATGATTCACGCGAAGGCAACGAGCCAAGGTCGCATTTATGCGAATTTGGCGACTGCTCGCGGAGTCAACATACCCCGCCCCTTGGGGTGCAGCCTGATTGATGCCCCGTTGCTTGCAGCGGGGTTGTTGACTTTTTGAGATCGGAATTTCCATAATGACAGCTTCTGATCCTTACGGCAGTAGTGATGGGCGGCCGCGCGGAGAGCGCGGCTGCCTTTTTGTCCGCTTACGGATCTGGAACAGTCAGGAGCTCTGCGCCAAATGAAATTCGGATATCGTTTTGTTTCAAAATGGCAGCCTGTCGCGATTGTATTCATTCCCATAAAATGCTAAAATCAAATTCATGATAAGCATGTACGGACAGGGGGTGAGGGTGACATGGGCATATATATCAATCCCGGAAATAAAGCGTTTATGGAGACACTCCGGGATCATTATATTGATAAATCGGGATTGATTCGCCTGATCAACCGGACGATTGATACGCCCGGCAAGCTTACCTGTGTCAGCCGTCCCCGAAGATTTGGAAAATCCTTTGCCGCGAAAATGCTGTGTGCTTTTTATGACTGTTCCTGCGATTCGAGAGAGATGTTCCGGAACCTGGAGATCGCGGAAGATCCTTCCTTTGAGCAGCATCTCAATCAATATCATGTGATCAATCTGGATATTTCCGGGTTTATATCGGATGCAAAAACCTGCGGAAAAAAGCTTGAAGCAGTGCCGGGTTTAATTGTTGAAGCTCTGGAAAAGGAAATCAAGGAGTTGTATCCGCAGCTTCATGCCGCGCAGTCGTTGGAGAAATGCCTGTTTGCGCTGGCGGAGCAGACCGGCAGGCGGTTCATCTTTATCATAGACGAGTGGGACGGAATGATCCGGGAGGCAGCAAAGGATTCTCGGGCGCAGGAAAGATATCTCAATCTTCTGCGCGGATGGTTTAAGAACAGCAATTTTACACCCTATATCGTAGCGGGCGCGTATATGACAGGTATCCTGCCCATCAAGAAGGACGGGTCACAGTCTGCGATTTCAGATTTTCTGGAGTACACCCTGCTGGATCCATCTGAATTCGCAGAATACACCGGGTTTACGGAGCAGGAAGTGAAAGGCTTATGCAGCCAGTATGAGATGGATTTTTCCGCCGCGAAGATGTGGTATGACGGATATACAGTCGGGCGCGAAAAATCGATCTATAATCCATATTCGGTTATGAATGCCATGAAACTGTATTTCTTCCGAAACGACGTTCACAGCTTCCGGCGATGATCATTGAACTGAAATGGAATCAGGGGGCCAAGAGCGCGCTCGAACAGATCAGGCAGAAGCGGTATCCTGCTGTATTGAAGGATTTTGGCGGAGAACTGCTGCTGGTCGGCATCACATATGATACAAAGACGAAGGAACACAGCTGCAGGATTGAGAAGGCATCTGGAAAGGAGTGACAAAAAGGAGGTATCTATGAAACAAAGCAAATGGCGTATTATGATCGGAATCTTAGTGCTGCTCGCCATAGTCGGCATTGGCAGACCCCGGAAGGTCGAGGCGGCTGCGTTTAAGCCCGCAAAGACCTATTATCTGGACATCACTTCTTACGCCAAGAAGAACGGGAAAACAGTATCAGAACTGATTGGTAACTATGATATTGAGATTGAAAGCGTAAAAAGCTCAAACCCGTCGGTTCTGAAGCCGAAAAAGGGTGAGTATGTGTATTTCGTGTTACCGCGGAAGAACGGCAGCGCGAAACTTACGGTTACCTATACTGCCGGATCCGGGAAGAAGAAAACCTTCACAACAACAGTAAAGACACGGACTTATCAGAACCCGGTGAAACAGTTTAAGATCGGTTCCACAAGCTTTACGAAGAAGTTCGCGAAGATGGGTGAGTGTCAGTATGACAACCGTTATCAGGATTCGTTCGCGGCCACCGGCTGCCTGTATGATGACGTTCCCAATGCTAAAAAGTATGTAAAGGGAAAACTGAACGTGAAGCCGGCAGGCGGCTGGAAAATCGTGAAGCTTCAGAAGTTTGATGCCAAAAAATCCAAATGGTCGACTTTGAAGAACGGAAAGAATTATACATTCAAATGCGCGAGCGACCGTCTGGTGGTGACACTGAAGCATACAAAGAGTGGATATATCAGAACCCTCACAGTACTTGAGATGGGTTGAATGATATAATATATTATTTATAGTTACCGGGTGAACGACAAGTATATGATGGAGGCGTTATGAAATTAAAATTCGGAATGGTTGGCGGCGGAAATGGTGCGTTTATCGGCAATGTGCACAGGCATGGTGCGGTCATGGACGACCTTGCGGAGCTGGTGGCAGGCTGCTTTACGAGAAATCCTGAGAAGAACCGGGAGACGGCAGAGCAGTGGGGCGTCCGCAAGAAGGACCGGATTTACGCGAACTACCAGGAAATGGCGGAGAAGGAGGCGGCGAGGGAAGACGGCATCGACTTTGTCTCCATTACGACGCCGAATGACACGCATTATCCGATCGCGAAGTGCTTTCTGGAGCACGGAATTAACGTCATGTGTGACAAGCCGCTTGCGCTGCGCACAGAGGAAGGGATTGAGCTGAAGGAACTCGCAGAGAAGAATGACCTGCTCTTTGGCGTGACGTATACTTACACCGGGTATACGATGATCGAGCAGGCGCGCAGGCTGATTGAGGCCGGCGAGATCGGCAATATCCTGACGGTTGTCGCGGAATACCCGCAGGAGTGGCTGCTGGTGCAGATGGTCAGCGACCGGTCTGACCAGGCGACCTGGCGCATGGATCCGGCAAGATCCGGCCCGTCCGGATGCCTGGCGGATATCGGAACACATGTCGAGGCGCTGATCGCCCGCATGACGGGTCTGGAGCTGGAGCGCGTGCTGGCGCGGTTTGAGCGTCTTCCAAAGAGCCATGATCTGCCGCTGGAAAACAATGCGCAGGTAATGCTGGAGTACAAGGGCGGTATCTCCGGCCTGATCTGGACGTCCCAGGTTGCGATCGGACATGAGACGGATCTGCTGGTGCGGATCTTTGGAGACAAGGGTTCGATCGAGTGGCAGCACAGAGATTCTCAGAAACTGCTGGTGACAAAGATCAACGAGCCGCCGCAGATTTACACGCCGACACGTGATTACGACTCAGATTCCTGCCGCTCCATGTCGCGCCTGCCGTCCGGACACCCGGAAGGGTTCTTCGAGAGCTTCGGCAACCTCTACAGAGGCTACTGCGCGGCGCTTCTGAAGAAGAAATACGGTGAGGATCACGGCGACTACCTGTATCCGACCATCGACGCAGGCATTGAGGGGCTTAAGTTCATTGACGCCTGCCTCGAGAGCAATGAGAAAGGAAATGTCTGGGTAGATTTGAAATAAGGAACTGTACAATTGTGATCTATAGCTGAAAGGGGCTGGCGCACGAAGCATTTTTCGTGCGTCAGCCCCATTTTGCCAGCGTCTCTGAATTTTTTACAGCGCCAGCCCCATTTTGCCAGGGTCTCAGAATTTTTTACAGCTCCAGTCCCATTTTGCCAGGGTCTCAGAAATTTTTACAGCTCCAGGCCGTCTGCCCAGGTCTTGAGATCTTTGACGGAGATCTCGCCGCCCATGCGCTGTCCGTTTACGACGGTTGCTTCGCGGCCGAGCAGCTCTTTGATTCTGTCGCCTACGAATCCGATGCCGTTTCCGCCGGATGTGCAGAACGGAACGATCGTCTTGCCGGCAAAGTTGTATGCCTCAAGGAAGGTGTCGACGATGCTCGGCTCTCTGCCCCACCAGATCGGGAAACCGATAAAAATCACTTCATACTGATCCAGATTTTCCACCTTGCTGATCACTGCGGGGCGGCTGTTGAGATCCTGCATTTCTACGGTGCTGCGGGATTCCTTGTTCTGCCAGTTCAGATCTTCGGCCGTATAGGGCTTCTCCGGAACGATTTCAAACAGATCCGCGCCTTCTGCCTCGGCGAGGGAAACAGCGACCTTCTTTGTGGTTCCGGTTGCGGAGAAATATGCTACCAGTGCTTTTTTCATGGGTAAAAACCTCCATAGATGTTTCAATTCTGATTTTGCTGCTATTTATCATACCACACTTCTATGCTTTTGGCACGGAATATGGGCGATTGTTTGAAAATCCAACGGAAACGTGTATAATGGCAAAAGGAGTACTGGGAAGATATTATCAGAAAGGAAATGCATACGCATATGGATTTAATACAGACTCTGGCGAGGGAGCTGGAGGTGCGGCCGCAGCAGGTGAAGGCCGCTGTGGAACTGATTGATGAGGGGAATACGATTCCTTTTATTGCGCGATACAGGAAGGAAGCAACCGGATCGCTGAATGATGAGATTCTCCGGAATCTGCATGAGCGCCTGACGTACCTTCGGAATCTGGAGGAGCGAAAGGTGCAGGTGCGCGCCAGCATTACTGAGCAGGAGAAAATGACGCCGGAGCTGGCTGCGGCGATTGAGAAGGCAGAGACGATGGTGGCGCTGGAGGATATTTACCGGCCGTACCGTCCGAAGCGCCGCACGCGCGCGACGATTGCGGTTGAGAAGGGGCTGCAGCCGCTGGCGGATCTGATCCTGCGGCAGGAGTTCGCCGGATCGCTGGAGGAAGAGGCGCAGAAGTACGTCTCTGAAGAAAAAGGCGTGGCCAGCGCCGCGGAAGCTGTAAGCGGGGCGTCTGATATTATTGCGGAGCAGATTTCAGACAATGCGGAGTACCGCCACGGAATCCGGAACCACACGAAGCGGACGGGTGTTGTCGTGACGTCCGCAAAGGACGCGGAGCAGTCCTCCGTCTATGAGATGTATTATGATTATCAGGAGGCCGTTTCCAAAATTCCGGGGCACCGCGTGCTCGCGATCAACCGGGGTGAGCAGGAGAAGATCCTGACGGTCAAAATAGTGGTTGATGAAGAGAAGGTGAACCGGTATCTGGCGCACAATGTGATCACCCGCGGCAATCCGGTCACGACACCTGTCCTGACGGCGGCAATTGAGGACAGCTACAAGAGGCTGATCGCGCCGGCGATCGAGCGGGAGATCCGCAATGAGCTGACAGAAGCAGCGGAGGACGGCGCGATTAAAGTATTCGGCAAAAATCTGGAGCAGCTGCTGATGCAGCCGCCGATCTCCGGACAGGTGGTGCTGGGCTGGGACCCCGCGTTCCGGACTGGCTGCAAGCTGGCTGTTGTCGATGAAACCGGTAAGGTCATTGACACAGATGTCATCTATCCGACAGCGCCGACCAATGAGAAGAAAAAAGCAGACGCGAGAGCGGTTCTGACGAAATTTATTTCAAAATACCACGTGACGCTGATTTCCGTCGGAAATGGCACGGCATCCCGCGAGTCGGAGCAGTTTATCGCGGAATACCTCAAGACCATTCCGGCGCCGGTACAGTACGTCATCACAAACGAGGCGGGGGCGTCGGTCTATTCGGCCAGCAAGCTGGCCACTGAGGAGTTCCCGGAATTTGACGTCGGGCAGAGAAGCGCGGCCTCTATCGCGCGCCGCGTGCAGGATCCGCTGGCAGAGCTGGTAAAAATCGATCCGAAATCCATCGGCGTCGGCCAGTACCAGCATGACATGAACCAGAAGAAGCTTGGGACTGCGCTTTCGGGCGTCGTGGAAAACTGTGTCAACAGGGTCGGCGTTGATCTGAACACAGCCTCGGCTCCGCTGATGGAGTACATCTCCGGCATATCCAAACCAATCGCGAAAAATATCGTTGCGTACAGAGAGGAAAACGGAAAATTCACCAGCCGCAGAGAGCTGCTGAAGGTACCGAAGCTTGGTCCGAAAGCGTTTGAACAGTGCGCGGGATTTATGCGGATCGCGGGAGGAAAGGAGCCGCTCGACGCGACAGCGGTTCACCCGGAAGCCTATGAGGCGATGAAAAAGCTGATTGATATGCTCGGCCTGAATGTGCAAAATGTTCTCGAAGGAAAAGAGAACCGGCGGCTCTCGGAGATCGTCAGACAGATGGATCAGGCGGCGAAGCAGGCAGGACGTACAGGCGAAAAGACCAGCCAGGCAGCGAAGCAGGCAAGACGTACAGGCGAAAAGACCAGCCAGGCGGCGGAGCTGTCAGGCGGACAGGCAGACCAGACGGGCAGCAGCGTCCAGGATGGCGCAGGTTCCGCGGGCAGCATGACCTTCGGGAAAATGGCTGAGATTCTCGGCATCGGAGAAATCACACTGCGGGATAATATAAAGGAGCTGATGAAACCCGGGCGCGACCCGCGCGCAGATATGCCGAAGCCGGTGCTGCGCAGCGATGTGATGGAGATGGAGGATCTGCAGGAGGGCATGATCCTCAAGGGGACGGTCCGCAATGTCATTGATTTCGGCGCGTTTGTCGATATCGGCGTCCACCAGGACGGACTGGTGCACGTCTCGCAGATGTCCTCAAAGAAATTTGTGAAACATCCGCTGGAGGTCGTCAGCGTCGGAGATGTCGTTGAGGTAAAGGTGCTCTCTGTGGACGTCAAAAAAAAGCGGATCGGGCTGACGATGAAACTGTAGGATAACGGTTTTCTGCTCTGATTAAGAAGCAATCAGACGAAAGATCAGACGGGCGGCCAGACAGATGATCAGACGGACGAACAGACGGGCGGCCAGACAGATGATCAGACAGACGAACAGACGGGTGGCCAGGCAGAAGAACAGGCAGAATATGGGAAAAAACATGCAGAGACAATACTTGAAGAGAAACAACAAAGTGTTCAGCAGGGTCCAAGAGATCCCGCGCGGGCGGGCTTCTGAAGAGATTACGGAGGGCTGTCTTGTTTTGGAGGGCGGCGCCTGGCGGGGACTCTACACGCAGGGCGCGCTGGATGTCCTCATGGAAAACGGGATCAATTTCCAGACGACGATCGGCGTCTCGGCCGGCGCGATGTCCGCGATCGGCTATGTGGCAGGTCAGATCGGCTGGTGTCCGCGGATCAACCTGACGCACCGGCACGATCCGTCCTACTGTGGCGTCGGCGCTATGCGGCGGGATCACGGCGTGACGGGGTTTACGTATTTATTTCAAACATTAATGCAGGGAAGCGAACCAATTGATCAGGCGCGGTTTGACGATCCTGCGAGACGGCTGATCGCCGTGGCCACGAACATTCAGACGGGAGAACCGGCGTATTTTGAAAAAGGCAGCTGCGATATTTTCCGGGCGGTTCAGGCGTCCGCGACTGTTCCATACGTCTCGCGGCCGGTCGTGATCCGCGGAAACGCTTATCTGGACGGCGGGTGTTCTGTGAAAATACCGTATAACTGGGCAGTAGAGCAGAAATTCCAGAAAATCATGGTAATCCGTACGCAGGACCGCACCTACCGGCGCAAGGTGAAGAAGGCCGGTGCGGCGGACAGGCTGCTTTACAGGAAGTATCCGGCTCTCGTCCACGCAATGGAGCAGGCGTCGATCGACTACAATGATTTACTCCGGAGAATGGACCGGGAGATGGAAATCGGACGCTGCTTCGTCCTCGCGCCATCCAGACCGGTCGGGATCACACGGTTTGAAGGGGATGTGGAAAAAATCGGCGCGCTGTATGAGCTGGGGCGGTCTGATATGCAGGAGCAGCTTCCCGCGCTGCAGGCGTATCTGGGGTAAGATGAGTTATGAATACAAAACTTGCAGATGCCGTCAGAGGCGCGTACGAAATCTGTGATTATATCGAGGCGCACGGCGTCGTGAATCAAAAGGTGAATGTTTCACTTCGCAGCATGCAGGAGCAGTCCTTTCTGAATTTTCTGCTGTATCTCGCGTTCAGCGACGGGAGGTACAGCGCGGAGGATCAGGCGTTCATCAAGGAGGCGCTGGGGCTGGACATCTCCACTGCAGAGGCGGAGAGCCTGCGGCGCGCGCGGAATCTGGCGGCCTCCGGGTATGCCAACCTGATTCCGCTTTCCGTGAAGTATTTCGTACTGGCAGATGCCGGGCGGAAGATTAAGCGGGATCGCTATAAAAACAAAAAAGCAAAGATGCTGACTTCTGTCTACCGCATGCTTGGTGAGGAATACTTATCCGGAAAAGAGCACCAGAGCGAGCTGACGATCAGGAACCTGACAAAATACCTGATCGCGCTGGATGATTTTCTCAAAGAGTTCGGGCTGCTCCGTCCTGACCAGAAGACGGCTCCGGTCAAAAACAGCGGAAGCCGCGGAAACCGGAGCGGCGGCTCCGGGAGCGCCGGCAGTGGCAGAGCCGGAGGTACTGCGGGCAGTTCGGCCGCAGGCACAGACGCTTCCCGGGAATCCGGCAAAAGCGCTGCAGAGGCGGACAGGCAGGATGAGCCGGATAAGACGGCTGATGAACTGATCGCGGAGCTCAATTCCCTGATCGGCCTGAAAACCGTGAAGGAAGATGTCAACGGGCTGATCAATCTCGTCAAAGTGCAGCAGATGCGCGCGGAGCGCGGCCTGAAGTCCTCGCACATCAACAAGCATATGGTGTTTGAGGGAAATCCCGGCAGCGGCAAGACTACGGTCGCCCGCCTGCTCTCCAAAATATACGCCGCCATCGGCGTGCTCGAGGAGGGCCATCTCGTAGAGGTGGACCGCGGCGGGCTGGTCAGCGGATATATCGGGCAGACAGCCATCAAGACGCAGGACGCGATTGACGACGCGATCGGCGGCGTGCTGTTTATCGACGAAGCCTATGCGCTGACAAATGGAAAAGGACAGGGGGATTTTGGCCAGGAGGCAGTGGAGACACTTCTGAAAGGGATGGAAGACCACCGGGATGACCTGATCGTGATCTGCGCCGGCTACACCGAAGAGATGGAAGCCTTTCTGGATTCCAATCCGGGTCTTCGCTCCCGTTTCAACAAAGTGATCGTGTTTGACGATTATACGGCGGAGGAAGAACTGGCGATTCTGAAATCCATGTGCCGCCAGCAGGATTACATCCTGTCAAAAGAGGCGCAGGAAGAAGCGCAGAGATTTTTTGAAGATCGCTGCGCGAACAAGACAAAGACCTTCGCGAATGCCAGAGATGTACGGAATTATCTGGAAAAAGCAATTACACAGCACGCGGGGCGCGTCGTAAACCTGACAGGAAAGAAGGCAAGCAAGAAGGCGCTCTCCACGATCGAGAAGGTTGATCTGGAAGGAATTGCTTTATAATATAGATTTCCTGCAAAAATTGTGATAAAATATTTTGTTGATCGAAATAGATTTATTTCGTCGCGGCAGCCGGCCTGTGCAGAATGCACAGACGAAATTTATGTGAGACAGTAGAGGACGAATGGCAAATGGCAAGTGGACTGGACAAAATCCGGGGAGCATTTAACTCGGTGAAGGAATCGGTGACTGCAGGGGGGCAGGAGAAGCAGAAAACTGACACTGCAAAGAAGCAGGAAGCAGCAAGCGGAGCTTCTGCTGAGGGAAAAGGCGAAGCGAAAGGCGTCCTGACAACCAGACGCGCGGGATCCTCCGGCGCGAAGGAAAAGGCAGGGACGCGGGACAGAGCCGGAGCAAAGGCGCAGGGCGGAACGCGGGCGGAAGCCGGCGGGAAAAACCAGATGACGGACGCGGATGTGCAGAAGCTGACACGTCTGGAGCTGCTGGAAATTCTGGTCGACCAGAGGAAAGAAATCGCGGCGCTGCGGGAGAAGCTGGCAGAGACACAGGAACGTCTCGAGCGGGACGACGCGCTGATCAAAAAGTTTTTGCTGCGTGACGCGTCTGATTTTAAAACTTCCGAATTCAGGTCTTCTGAGTTAAAAGTAAGGCGGGAAATCAAAGATGAGTGAAAATAATCTGAACGAAGCAGCTGCGGTTGTCAGACCGACACAGGAACAGCTGGAGCGGGAGCTGGAGCGCGAACGATACAAAAGAACCTTTCTGGGAACGCTCAGAAGCACGATTTTTACACTGGTAATTGTGGCGGCAGTGGCCATTCTTGTGGCAGTCCTGCTGCTTCCGGTGCTGAAAATTTACGGCAAGAGTATGACGCCGACCCTTGCCGAGGGGAATATTGTGCTCTCTGTCAAGGGCAGCAGCTTTGAGACGGGCGATGTAATTGCTTTTTATTACAACAACAAGATTCTGGTTAAGCGTGTGATCGCCCAGCCCGGGCAGTGGGTTGACATAGACAAGGACGGCACGGTTTACGTCGATAACCAGGCGATCAATGAGCCCTACGTCACGGAGAAGGCATTCGGCGAGTGCGATCTTGATCTGCCGTACCAGGTGCCTGAATCACGTATCTTCGTGATGGGAGATCACAGAAGCGTCTCGATCGATTCGAGAAGCTCTGCGATCGGCTGCGTCGCGGAGGAGCAGATCGTCGGAAGAATTGTATTCCGGGTGTGGCCGCTCAACCATTTCGGGCGAGTGAAATAAAACTGTCATATTTCAGGCGCGCGAAATAACCCTGTCCTGATCAGGACACAGACAGATCATAAGTCAGATTGGAAAGGGCTTTTTCCAGCGCGCGAAATCAACTACAAAAAGCAGAAATTAAATGGCTTCAGGGGGTGACTGATTTGTACCTCATGGAGCCTCTTTTTATGCATGTTTTGTCGGTGTTTTTGACGTATGAAATGTTAAGGTAAACATGTCAGGTTATTAATTATTGTAATTGATACATAATCCGGATATCTGTTGAGATAAAGTTGGGGATTTGATATAATAATCTATTGAACTATACTAGGTTATATTAGAACAAGTTGTGAAGGTATCGAACGGAGAGGAGGTGAGCCTGTGGAACGCATGAAGCGGTTAATCAAAGGAATGAGGCAGAACAGACGCGGCAGCAGAGTGTGGCGGCGCGTTTCCACAGTGCTTGCAGTTCTGGTCGTGTTTGTTATGACCTACACACTGATCCTCCCGGCAATTACTCTGGAGCAGTCTCAGGCTGCCGGCATGTCCGGTATTGACGCAGGCGCGTCGGAGGAGAAGGTGCTGAACTGTCCGGTCAGAGTGCATGATCACACCGACGACTGTTACCGGAAGGTGCCGATTTATGATAAAAACGGCAGGCGAACGGGCACAAAGGTTACGCGGATCTGCGGGTACACGGATAAAGTCGCGCACACACATGATAAAAACTGTTACCAGACCGTGACACGCACGGTTGTGGAAGACGGCGTGGAGAAGACCGTAACAGAAGAAAAACTGGTCTGCCAGCTTCCGGAAATAGAGGAGCACGTACACACGGATGAGTGCTATGACGATCAGGGAAACCTGATCTGCGGAAAGGAAGAGCTGCCGGTGCATCAGCACACGGAGGCTTGCTTTTCTGCGCCGGAGGAGGCGGAAGCAGGCCGCGAGAAGTTGGACGAGGCGGATGGATCCGACGGAGAAGGCGCGGAGATGCAGACGGTAACCGGCGGGGATCAGGGCGATGTGGACGTCCAGACAGAGGATTCCGAGGGCACGGCGGCAGGCGATCCAGACAGCCAGACGCCGGCGGAAGCAGGCCGGACAGAGGACGGAGAACTGCTGCCGGAAGGCGGTCAGGAAGCAGGATCTGCAGAGGATGGAGAACTGCTGCCGGAAGAGGAAGCGGACGGCACAGAAACGGACGGCACAGAACCGGGCAGCGCAGAAGCGGATGGAACAGAACCGGCGGTCACCGGGAATGAGACCGGGGAAGAAGAGAGCGGAGAACCGGAGTCTGGTCCCGGCAGCAGCAACTGGTACACGACAGATGAGTCATCCGAAAACGCGGCGGGCGATGCGGAAGATACGGATAATGATATCAGCCGTGCCGGAGACACAGACAGCCAGACAGGAGAAACTGAGCCCGGCGCAGGAGATGAATCCGGTGAGGATGCGGAGCTGTCCACAGAAGAGGGTTCGGAGACGTACGTTCTTTTCCAGAATACAGTGAATGTGGAAGGAACCTCCCTGCGTGTGACGGTCTCGTACGATAATACCAGCGGGATTCCGGAGGATGCCAGGTTCCGCGCAGTTGCCCTGACGAGGAAAAACGCGGCTTATGAGACCTTCCGGGAAATGGCGGTCGAGGCAGTCGCGGCGGATCAGGGGGATCAGGAAGATGCGGGGCAGCAGGTGCTGAGCCTGTTTGACCTGTCTGTTTATGACGCGGAAGGAAACGTGCTTCAGCCGGCGTCCCCTCTCACGATCTCCGTGGAATTCGGCGGCGCGGTCGGGCAGGTTCAGTCCGAAATCTACGCGGTGCATTTTCCGGGAACGGATATCAACGGCAAGGCGGGCGCGGACGGAGCCGCGCGCTCATCCTACGCACAGGCATTCGCAGAGCGGCTTGGGAGAAGCACGCTCTTTGGAGGAAAAACAACCGGGGCAGCCGGGGATGCTGATGATACGGCGGGAGGCAGCGCGGGCACATCCGCCGCTGTCACGGATCCTGTCGAAGCCCTCTCGGGCACAGAGGCAGAGGTACTCGTCACAGATTTTGACGGCAGCACAACGGACACCATCACATTCCAGAGTGACGGCCTTTCTGTATATGCCATTGTAGAGGCGCCGGAACCGGCGACGACGGAAATTCAGTCGGTGACAAGCCTGGATGAACTGGCAGACGGGACTGCGTTCTATCTTTCCTATAATGGAACCGCCATATATGTTGGCAGCAATCTGAACAGCAACAGCTGCTTTATTGAGGTGGGCGAAACAGCTTCCGCGGCGGAGTGGTATTTTGAGCCGGTTGAAGGAGGCAGTCCGGATCAGTTTTATATCTATACGCTGATCGACGGATACAGGCAGTACATCCGGAACACCAGCGGAAACCTGGTCGGGCTCGACTCTCAAAACCCGACTTCCTTTACGCTGTCTGTCCCGGAGACAGGGAAGTTTTTACTCAAATCCACCACGGAAAACAAGTGGCTGCAGCATTCCAACGGCGGCGGGGGCATCCGGTTCTACACGGACGCAAATAATGCCACAAACAGCCGTTTTACGATCACATATGTATCCTCCTATTCGCTGGAGAAAGATCCCTACGGCCTCGACGGCAAGACCTACGGCCTCGCCTACAACGACAATTCCGCAAAAGCAGCTGCCCTGATGGCTGAAGAGAAAACCGTCGGTGAAGCGCAGCGGCTTGCCGGAACCGACCTGCTGATCCGGCCGGATGTGCTGAACAACGAAGGAAATCTCCTGATGGCGCAGAACAGCGACGTCAGTGAGTGGACCTTTGAGGCAGTGGAAGGGGATCAGTATTATATCAAAACTACGGTCGGCGGAACCACAAAGTACCTGACCATCGACGGCGCAAATCTTACACTGGAGGATGAGCCGGACGAGACAAAGTCTCTGATTTCCGCGACTCCGGGAACCGGTGAAAACAGCGGAAAGTGGCATTTTACCGCAGGCGGGTACTCTCTGAATCTGTCCGGCAGCGCCGGCAACGGGTTCAACGCCGTGAAAGGCACCGGCGCGACCACCTGGCTGAATCTCGTGGAAAAATCCGTGCTGGACGACGATGACTTCAATCTTTACACAGCAA
>JAFVEX010000156.1 GCA_017475785.1 Eubacterium sp.
AGATTTACGGCATTAAGGCACCGGTTTTCAAGGGCTACGAGTTCATCGGCATCAAGGGAACGACGGGCAAAATGTCCGGTTCCTCAGGTCTCAATCTGACACCGGATACACTGCTGAAGATTTATCAGCCCCAGATCCTGCTGTGGCTGTACTCCCGCGTCGAGCCGAACAAGGCATTTGATCTCTGCTTTGACGACGGTATTCTGCGGCAGTATTTTGAGTTTGACAAGCAGTACAACCAGTACATCAGCGGCGAGGCGGACGAGCGTGTTAAGACGATCATCGAAAACTGTCTTCTGACAGACGAGAAGATCCATACCGTGCCGATGTCTCTGCTGGTACAGCTTGGCTCGATCGTCGACTTCAATGTGCCGATGCTGGAGACGGTCTTTGAGAAGATCAATCAGCCATATAAATATGAAGAGTTTAAGGAGCGCCTGGATCTGGCAAAATACTGGCTTGAGAACTGTGCACCGGAGAATGCAAATAAGCTGATCCCATACCGCAACTGGGAAGTTTACGAGGCGCTGAACGACGATGAAAAGAAGGAAATTACTCTTCTGTACGAGTATCTCAGCACACAGGAATACAGCCTTGACGAACTGAACCAGCAGCTGTATGCAATTCCGAAACAGGTATTCGGTGAGGATGCGGAAAATCTGAAGAAGCTGCAGGGCGCATTTTTTAAAGCGGTTTACAAGCTGCTCCTGAACAAGGAGAAGGGACCGCGCCTGTATCTGTTCCTGTATGCGATCGAGAAGGAAAGCTATCTGCGTCTGCTGGATTTCTCAACGCCGAAGACAGAGGAAGAGCAGACGCCGATTTCCGAGCTGAATAAGGAGCCGGAAGAGGAGGAGCAGGTTGTCGAATACGGTGAGCCGGATCCGGTCGAGCCGGTGAAGGAAGAGATCCCGCTGGATGTATTTGACAGGCTGGATCTGCGCGTATGCAAGATCCTGAAGTGTCAGGAGATCAGAAAGTCACACAGCTGCTACAAGCTGACCCTCAATGACGGCCTGAAGGAGCGTGTGATCGTGTCTTCTATTAAACACGATTACAAGCCGGAGCAGCTGATCGGAAAGAAGATCATTGTCATCGCAAATCTGGAGCCGGCCCGCATTACCGGCGTTAAGAGCGAAGGTATGCTGCTGGCAGCTACCAATAACGCATGCGGCTGCCAGGTGGTATTTGTGGATGATATCGTTCCGGAGGGAACACGGATAAAGTAATTATTGAGATTCAGGTCGAAACGGGTTGATTTGAGCGAATGTGACTTCGCTTCGCAAAGCTGACTGCTAACTCCGGCTAAGTGTCCGGAACATTCACGGCATGAGATGTTCATGTCCCGGACACTAAGTCTGCGTAAGCAGTGGATCTTTGTTCGCTCTCGTCAGAACATCCGCTCAAAAGCAACCTCGTCCGACAGCAATCTGGCAGCGACATAAATATAAGAGGATTCACGGTGGATAAATATACAGTAACAGGGATGAGCTGCGCGGCCTGCCAGGCCCGCGTTGAGAAGGCGGTGGCGAAGGTGCCGGGCGTGACGTCTGTGGCGGTCAGCCTGCTGACCAATTCCATGGGCGTGGAGGGAACTGCCGCGCTGGAGGAAGTGATCCGGGCAGTGACAGACGCCGGCTACGGCGCAGAGGTGCAGGGTGCACCGGCGGCAGAGCGCGGAGAGAAAGCTGCTGCGGCTGCTGCTTTTGCCGCGCAGGAAGAAGCGCTGCGGGACCGGGAGACGCCGCTTTTGAAGCGCCGCCTGATCCTTTCTGCGGCATTTCTCGCTGTCCTAATGTATGTCACGATGGGACACAATATGTGGGGATGGCCGCTTCCGGCGTATTTTAACCACAACCATCTGGGCCTGACACTGACGCAGATGATACTCGCTGCGATCGTGATGATCATCAACCGTAAATTCTTCATCAGCGGCTTCGGATCGCTGCGGCATGGCGCGCCGAATATGGACACTTTGGTGGCAATGGGCTCCGGCGTGTCCTTCGGATGGAGCGTTTTCGTCTTTTATGAAATGTGCGGCATGATCACAAAGGGCGCTGACAACATGGAGCTGATGGAGCTGTATCACAATCAGCTGTATTTCGAGTCGGCGGCGATGATTCTTGCCCTGATTACCGTCGGGAAAATGCTCGAGGCTATGTCCAAGGGCAGGACGACGGATGCCCTGAAGAGCCTGATGAAGCTCGCACCGCAGACGGCAGTGGTTTTGCGGAACGGTGAGGAAACAGAGGTCGCAATCGGTGAGGTTGCGGCGGGCGATATATTTGTCGTGCGGCCGGGGGAGAGCATTCCGGTCGACGGCACGGTGCTCGACGGTGTCAGCGCGGTAAACGAGTCTGCACTGACCGGCGAGAGCATTCCCGTAGATAAAAATCCCGGAGACCGTGTCAGTGCGGCGACAATCAATCAGTCCGGCTATCTTCAGTGCCGGGCGGAGCGCGTCGGCGCGGATACGACGCTGGCACAGATTATCAGTATGGTTTCGGACGCGGCGGCGACCAAGGCGCCGATTGCCCGGATTGCAGACCGTGTATCAGGTGTGTTTGTGCCGGCCGTGATCGGAATTGCCGCAGTTGTAATTATAGGGTGGCTGCTGCACGGCGAATCCCTGAGTTTTGCGCTTGCACGCGGCATTTCCGTGCTTGTTATCTCCTGTCCGTGCGCACTCGGGCTGGCAACGCCGGTGGCGATTATGGCCGGAAACGGTCTCGGTGCGCGGAACGGAATTCTGTTCAAAACCAGTGAAGCGCTCGAAAATGCGGGAAAGACAGATATTGTCGCGCTGGATAAAACAGGAACGATTACGTCCGGTGAGCCTGCTGTGACAGATTTGCTCCCGGCAGAACATATTACAGAAGAAAAACTGCTCGCAGCGGCATATGCCCTTGAGCAGAAGAGCGAACATCCGCTCGCAAAAGCGATTGTCGCACGGGCGGAGGCGGATCAGATCCCGGCGCAGGAAGCAGCAGATTTTCTCGCGCAGCCCGGGAAAGGCCTGGAAGCTGTTGTCGGCGGAAAACGTCTGCACGGCGGAAACAGCCGCTATATACAGGGATTCTGCAGTGTTTCCGGACAGTTTGAGCAGGAAGCCGCAAAGCTTGCAGAAGCGGGAAAAACGCCCCTTTACTTTGAGGAAGACGGGAAACTGCTCGGCGTCATTGCGGTTGCAGATGTGATCAAGCCGGATTCGGCGGAGGCCATTCGCGAGATGCGTAATCTCGGCCTCCACGTTGTCATGCTGACAGGCGACAACGAGCGGACGGCCCGCGCGATCGGCGCAGCGGCCGGCGTGGACGATGTCGTGGCAGGCGTCCTGCCGGATGGAAAAGAAGCCGTGATCCGGGAATTGCAGAAACAGGGCCGCACCATCATGATCGGCGACGGTATTAACGACGCGCCGGCACTCACACGCGCGGATACAGGCATTGCAATCGGCGCAGGGACAGACGTAGCCATCGACAGCGCAGACGTTGTCCTGATGAACAGCTCACTCAAAGATGCAGCGGCGGCAGTCCGGCTCAGCCGGGCAGTTCTTAAGAACATCCATGAGAACCTGTTCTGGGCATTTTTCTACAATGTGATCTGCATTCCGCTGGCAGCCGGTTTGTTTGCATGGAAACTCAACCCGATGATCGGTGCCGCGGCAATGAGCCTGTCAAGCTTTACCGTCTGCATGAATGCATTGCGGCTGAATCTGTTCCGTCTGCATGATGCATCGCATGACCGGCCGCGTGCCGGCAGTGGTCAGGCGGCCGGAGATCCGGAGGTCTGCAGTATTCAGAATACTGTTATACAAGACAATGAATCAGAAACGACAGAAGAAAGGAGCAGCCAGATGGAAAAAACAGTACAGATTGAAGGCATGATGTGCGCACACTGCGAGGCAACGGTCAAAAAAGCACTCGAGGCACTGGACTTCGTGGCAGAAGCAGTGCCGAGCCACGAAGAAAACCGCGCAGTCCTGAAACTTTCCGGAGACTTCGATGAGGCTGCTGTGAAGAAGGCTGTTGAGGACAAGGATTATACGTTTGTTGGTGTTCTGTAAAAGGAGAAGAAAACAGTGGCATTACGACAAAGATCCAGAAAATACTTCATACGAGGCTGCATATTCCTTGCCGCCTTTCTCATTTTTACCATCGTGGTGCGTTTTGTAAACGTGGAGCCGATCGGTCCGCAGGGAACCTCGGTCGGCCTGGCAAAGCTGAACGGGGCAGTGTTTAACCGTCTCGGCGGGTTCCATCAGGGCTTTTACACGCTCTCCAGGATTCTCGGCATCATCGTTCTGCTCGGTGGACTTTGTGTCGCATTGCTTGCAGTCATCCAGGCAGTACACAAGCGGAGCATCCGGAAGGTGAACTGGGATTTGAAAGTTTATATTTTGTATGGAATCGCTGTGCTGGTCATCTATCTTGTGACAGAGCATTTTTCTATCAACTGGAGACCGGTGATACTGGATGAGGCGAAGGGGCTGGAGCTTTCGTATCCGTCTTCTCACACACTGCTTTCAATCTCTGTGATCGGCGCGATCACGGCGCAGATGAAACTCCGGGTCAAGGATGCGGGCACGCGGCATATCCTCGAAACCGGTGCGTGGGTACTTGCGACGGTAACCGTTCTTGCACGGTTTCTGTCCGGTGTCCACTGGACGACAGATATCATCGGAAGTATTCTGCTGGCGACAGCACTCTGCGAGGGATACCGGGCGGCGGTGAAATACCGCTACAGAAGATTCTGATGATTGTCACATAAAGCAATCGAATGCATGAAGATGCCCGATGCGGCAGAGGTAACTGACGACCGGCATTGTGTATGAGGAAAAAATATGGCGTCTCCGATTATTGAAATGAGACAGATCAAGAAGACCTTCGGTCTGATTACCGCAAACAGCGGGGTCAATCTGGAAATCTATCCCGGCGAAATCCACGCGCTGCTCGGTGAGAACGGTGCGGGAAAGAGTACATTGATGAACATCCTTACGGGGATCTATACCCCGGACGGCGGTGCAATTTATTATAAGGGAAAAAGAGCAGACATTCGTACGCCAAAAGATGCTGTCGCGCTCGGAATCGGTATGGTGCATCAGCATTTCCGCCTGATTCCGACGCTGACTGTGGCCGAGAATGTCTTTTTATATTCTGAAAATAAAAGCTTTTTCCTGAAGAAGGAACAAATTGAGCGCGAAATTGACGCATGTGCAAAAGAATTCAATCTGGAGGTGGATGCATCCGCCTATGTGTGGCAGCTTTCGGTCGGCGAGCAGCAGCGCGTTGAGATCGTAAAACTGCTCTACCAGGGAGCGGAGATTCTGATTCTGGATGAGCCGTCTGCGGTTCTTACGCCGCAGGAGGCGCAGCATATGTTTGACACACTGCGCAGGATGGCGGACAGCGGCAAGGCGGTGATCGTGATCTCCCACAAGATGAATGAGGTCATGAACAACGCGGACCGCATTACCGTACTCAAGGGCGGAACCGTCGCGGACACGATGCTGGCCGCGGATGCCACAGTGGAGCGTCTGACAGAGGCTGTGGTCGGCACCAGCATGGGAACACAGAAGCGGTCTCTGGACCGTGAACCCGGGGATGAGATCGTATTTACCATGGAAGGCGTATCCGCCAGAAATGACAGAAACCTCCCGGCGCTGAAAGATATCTCACTTTCCATCCGGAAAGGGGAAATTTTCGGCATTGCCGGTGTCGCCGGGAACGGACAGCGCGAGCTCTCTGAAGTCATTACAGGGCTGCGGCCGGTGACAGCAGGTAAGATCATGCTGCAGGGGTCCGATATTACCAGAGCTTCTGTCAGGGACCGGATCGGGCGCGGTGTCGCATTTATTCCGGAGGACCGGAGAACGACAGGTCTGGTTCTCGAACTGGATATGAAACACAACCTGATTCTGAAGGAATATAACCAGAAAAAATACAGCCGGGCGGGCATCCTGCAGGAAGAGCAGATGCAGAAAGATGCCGATGCCTATACGGATGCCTATGAAATCAAACACGCGGGCGTGACGTATCCGGTCGGTCTGATGTCGGGCGGAAATCAGCAGAAACTCCTGTTCGCCCGGGAGGTGGCGGGAAATCCGAAGCTGATCGTCGCGGCATATCCCGTGCGGGGACTTGACATTGGCGCGGCGGAGGTGATTCGCCGGATTCTGAACGAGCAGAGCTGGAAAGGCGCGGCGGTTGTCTTTATTTCGGAGGAACTGGAAGAAATCTTCGATATGTGTGACCGGGTCGGGGTTCTCTGCGACGGAGAGCTGATGGGAATCCGCGATATCGATGAGACGGACATTATGGAAATCGGCAGAATGATGACCGGAGAAAGAGCTTCCGGGGAAAGCCGGAAAGGAGGGGACCGATGATGCGCGGCCGGATCTATCTCAAAAAGCGAATCGGCGTACCCGTCTGGTACCGGGTGCTCAATCCTGTTCTTTTCGTAATCCTTGCGCTGATATTCAGCGGCATCTTCCTGGTGGCGGTCGGATTTAATCCGCTGACTGTTTACGGGAAAATGCTGAAGACCATCTGTTCTGCGAGCGGCCTGAAGCGGAGCATTGAGGCGGGAATACCGCTGATGCTGACCGGCCTTGCGGTTG
>JAFVEX010000157.1 GCA_017475785.1 Eubacterium sp.
TATGGCATCAGAGAACATGAATTTTTATGACGCACTTCCCTCCGGCCGCCTCGGACTGATTCCGCTTCAGAGCTGTCTGACTCTGGGGCAGAAGGTCAATGACTTTCTTGTGGAGTGGCGGACGCAGCGCGAGTTCCCGTCCGAGCAGTCCATGTATCATGACGGTTATTCAAGGGATACCTTTATCATCTCACATGATACGCCGCGCTTTGGAACCGGCGAAGGAAAGGGTGTCATTAATGAATCCATCCGCGGGGACGACATTTTTATCCTTGTGGATATCTGTAATTACTCAATCACATACCGCATGTTCGGCTGTGAAAACCGGATGTCTCCGGACGACCACTTTCAGGATCTGAAGCGCGTGATCGCGGCAATCGGCGGCAAAGCCCGCAGGATCAACGTCATCATGCCGTTCCTGTACGAGAGCCGCCAGAACAAGCGGAACGGGCGGGAATCCCTCGACTGCGCGCTCGCGCTCCAGGAGCTGGTCTCCATGGGCGTGGAGAACATCATCACATTTGACGCGCACGACCCGCGTGTGCAGAACGCAATCCCGCGGCATGGATTTGAGACGGTCACCTGCTCCTACCAGTTCGTCAAAAATATCCTCCGCTACGGCAAGGATATTAAAGTGGATTCGGAGCACCTGATGGTCATCAGCCCGGATGAAGCCGGCATGAAGCGCTCGATCTATCTGGCAAACAACCTGGGCGTCGACATGGGAATGGTCTACCGCCGCCGCGACTACTCCACGATCATAGACGGCCGGAATCCGATCGTCGCGCACGAGTTCCTTGGGACCGATGTCGAAGGGAAGGACATGATCATCATGGATGATATGCTTTCCTCCGGAAATACCCTGATTGAAGTTTCCGGCCTCCTGAAAAAAATGGGGGCGCGCAATATTTACCTGTGCGCGACCTTCGGTCTCTTTACAAACGGGCTGGAGAAAATAGACCAGGCCTATAAGGACGGCCTGTTTACGAACATCTTCACCACAAATCTGGTGTATCAACGGCCAGAGCTTCAAACCCGGCCTTACTACCACTGCTGCGACCTGAGCAAGTACATCGCGCTGCTGATTGACACATTGAATCATGATTATTCCATCAGCGACCTGCTCGATCCGGTTCTCAGAATCCAGAAGGTGCTGAGAAAATATAATGACGGGGAAGAAATCTGACAGCAGATATCATTGGACATGAAAAGAGGCTGCCGCATTAAGCATCTTCGTGAATTTGATGTATATTTATTCACATAATTGCTTAGTGCGACAGCCCCTTATTACAGTTATTCCTGTGATTCGTCTTCGTAATCTTCGCTGCCGTCGTATGAGCTGTCCTCATCTCCGGCATCTTCGTCGTAGTATTCTTCAGAGCTCTCTTCGGAGTCCCCCTCGTAGGATTCCTCCTCGTAAGATTCCTCCTGCTCCTGCGTTTCATCCTGTTCCTGTGTTTCTTCTGATGCCTCGCTCTCAGTAGAATCATCGGAATTCTCATCGTTTCCGGTGTTCACATCCTCGGCCGGCGCCGCCGCGTCATTGTTTTCGTCCTCTTCTTCAGGACCCATGACGGTTTCCTTGTCGGAAGCTGTGCCGTGTGAAATTTCCGTATCCGTAAACCCGAAATACGTGACGCCGGTCTCAAGCGTGTATCCGCGCGCGGCAGCGAGCTCCGAGACCGTCACCAGCTCAAAGCCGGCCTCTTTCAGGCGCGGAAGCATGAGCTTGACCGCGTCCACAGAGTTTTCATGAATATCGTGCATCAGAATGATGTTGCCGCCCTCTGCCTCGGAAACGATCTTTTCCGCCATGACAGAAGCTGCAGTCCCCTGCCAGTCTACTGTATCGTAGTCCCAGTAAATACTGGGCTTGTCTATTTTGCTTTTGAGCGTGTCATTGTAACTTCCATACGGGAAGCGGATCACGCTCGCCGCGCTTCCGCCGCTGTATTTGGCGATCTGTTCGTCGGTTTCCTGGAACTGCTTCAGGGCTTCGCTCGTTGACAGCGTCGTCATATCGGAGTGGTCATAGGAATGATTTCCCAGCTGGCATCCCAGACGCACCATCTGCGGTATGGTATCCGCGCCGTACTGCTCCACCATCTCTCCCAGCATGAAAAAGGTGGCCTTGGCGCCATTGGCTTCCAGCGCGTTGAGCAGGTCTGTCGTGTACTCATACGGCCCGTCGTCAAACGTAAGCGCGATCATATGGGAACTGTCGGCGGTGGCGTCATAGACGCCGTGTTCATCAAAATAACAGCCTTTTCCCCCGATCGGCGTCCAGCCGGTATCCATATATCCATTGCTGCTGAAATGATATTCCTTCTGATCCAGCGTCAGCCAGCCATTTACATAGAAGGTTCTTTCGTCACTGGCGTACCACCAGCCTCTGTCGTCGTGCTGCCAGCCCGGCGTGTCAAACTGCACGCTCATTCCGTCCGGAATCGTCGCCCGGCCCGCCTGGCCGGAGCCGTCATCCCGCTCAGGCTCCACGGTAATTTCCAGCGCTTCCGACTCACTCGACGAGGCCTCCAGCCGGGCCCGCTGCGCGCGCTGGCGGAAGGGCTTGACGATCAGCCAGATGACCGCAATCACTGCCACGACAGCCACAACAATACCGGCTGTCTTCATATAAGAGCGCAGCACATCTTCACGGCTCGCCTTTTTTCTGTGATTGTATGATCGCTTGCTTGACCGCTTCTTGGATGCCATATCTGTTCCTCTCAGAAACTGTGCAGGATAATCTCTTTTTCCTTATGTCAGAAGATGCTCCAGTAAAATTTTCAGTCCGATTATGATTAAGATAATACCGCCGGCAATCTCCGCGGATTTACGATACCTGCTGCCGTACGCGTATCCGATAAACACGCCTGCCGCTGAAATGACAAATGTGATGCCCCCGATCAGAAGCACTGCCGCGATGATATTCACCTGAAGCGCGGCGAATGTGATGCCCACCGCGAACGCGTCAATACTGGTCGCCACCGCCAGCAGCAGCATGGTCACAAAACCGGTATCCGCATTCTGGCCGTCCCCGTCTTCTTTGCCTGCTTCCCGCAGCATATTACAGCCGATCAGCGCCAGCAGTCCGAATGCCACCCAGTGGTCAATACTCTGGATCAGGAACAGGAAGCTGCTGCCCAGCAAAAAACCCAGCAGCGGCATCAGCGCCTGGAATCCTCCGAACCAGAGTCCGATGACCGCGGCCGGCCGGGCGACCGGCTTTCTCATCGCGAGGCCCTTGCAGATGGATACCGCAAAGGCATCCATCGCCAGGCCGACAGCAAGCAGAACTAATTCTATGAACCGCATGCATGCCCTCTTCTTTTTGTCGTGTGATTGATTCGATTCAGGTTCCTGAAGATCCTTCGCGGTATTTGCAGGAGACGCAATTCGTGTTTGCGTTTACAATATTATTCTTCTGCATCCTCAGGAGCTTCTTCGCTGTATTCCTCTTCCGCGAGGATTTCCTCTTCTGTCTCAATTGCCTCGAGCTCATCATCTGTCGGTTCCGCCTCATCCGGTTCTTCCTCCGGAACAGGTGCCTCGGCGCTCTGACTGCGCGGCGGAATCTTGCGGCCGTCCGTATCCAGCCGGAGGCTGCTGTACTCCTTCATGCCGGTTCCCGCAGGAATCAGCTTACCGATGATGACATTCTCCTTCAGGCCGATCAGGCTGTCATGCTTGCCCTTGATCGCGGCATCTGTCAGCACGCGTGTGGTCTCCTGGAAGGACGCCGCGGAAAGGAAGGAATCCGTCGCCAGCGAAGCTTTTGTGATACCGAGCAATACGCGCTTTCCGACAGCCGGCTCACGGCCTTCTTCAAGCATCCGCTCGTTTTCATCCTCAAAATCGAGGTAATCTACCATTACGCCCGGAAGCATATCGGTATCACCGCTTTCTTCAACGCGGACCTTCTTCAGCATCTGCCGCACGATGACCTCGATATGCTTATCGCAGATCTCAACACCCTGCAGGCGGTACACGCGCTGAACCTCACGGAGGATATAATCCTGCACGTCCGTCACGCCCTTGATCCGCAGGATATCATGCGGGTTGACACTTCCCTCTGTCAGCTCGTCGCCGGCAGCGAGAACATCGCCGTCCTGAATCTTGATTCTTGATCCGTACGGAATCAGATACCTCTTTGAAACGCCTTCTTCCTCGTCCGTCACGACGATCTCGCGCTTCTTCCTGGTGTCCTTAATTGTCGCGACACCCTTGATTTCTGTGATAATCGCGAGACCCTTCGGCTTGCGGGCCTCAAACAGCTCCTCGACACGGGGAAGACCCTGTGTGATGTCGCCGCCGGCAACGCCGCCGGTGTGGAAGGTACGCATGGTCAGCTGTGTTCCCGGCTCACCGATCGACTGTGCCGCGATAATACCGACAGATTCGCCGACCTGGACCACTTCGCCGTTTGCCATGTTCGCGCCGTAGCACTTCGCGCAGATGCCCAGATGTGAGCGGCAGGTCAGAATGTTTCTGATCTTGACGCGCTTCACCGGCTGTCCGTCTTCGGTCACGCCTGCAGCGACGATTTTCTGCGCGCGGCGGGATGTGATCATCTGGTTCGGTTTTACCAGAATATTTCCGTTCGCGTCGTGGATCTCCTCGCACGCGAAGCGGCCTGTAATGCGCTCCTGCAGACTCTCGATCTCTTCTTTTCCATCCGCGAACTGACCGACATACATGCCCGGAATCTCATTCCGCCCGACGGCGCAGTCCGCCTCGTGGATTATCAACTCCTGTGAGACGTCGACCATTCGTCTGGTCAGATATCCGGAATCGGCAGTACGCAGCGCCGTGTCCGACAGACCCTTGCGGGCGCCGTGCGCGGACATGAAATACTCCAGAACGTCCAGTCCCTCACGGAAGTTGGACTTGATCGGCAGCTCGATCGTGTGGCCGGTTGTATCCGCCATCAGTCCGCGCATGCCGGCCAGCTGCTTGATCTGCTTATCAGATCCGCGGGCGCCGGAATCCGCCATCATAAAGATGTTGTTGTACTGATCCAGACCGCCGAGCAGTTCCTTCGTCAGGCGGTCATCCGTATCCTTCCAGGTCTCGATGACCTCTTTGTAGCGCTCCTCGTCCGTGATCAGGCCGCGGCGGTAGTTCTTCTGAATCTGCTCAACCGTCTCCTCTGCTTCCTCCAGCAGAGCTTCCTTGATCTCCGGCACGGTCATGTCAGAAATCGATACAGTGATTCCGGAGAGCGTCGAATACTTGTAGCCGATTGCCTTGATGGAATCAAGCACTTCCGCAGTTCTCGTCGCCCCGTGAATGTCGATCATACGCTGAATGATCTGTTTCAGATGCTTCTTGGAGACCATAAAATCGACCTCCGGGAGCAGCTCATTTCCCGGAACCGAGCGATCCACAAAGCCGAGGTCCTGCGGAAGGATCTCGTTGAAGATCAGCCGGCCGAGCGTGCATTTGACGACCTGTGAGATCGCGTTGCCGTCGGCGTCCTCGCCTGTGCGGCGGACATTGATCTCTGTGTGCATCGTAATATAGCCGTTCTCAAACGCGAGAATCGCCTCATTGATGTCCTTGAAATAGCTGCCTTCGCCCTTCTCGCCCGGACGCTTCTGCGTGATATAGTAAATACCCAGAACCATGTCCTGCGTCGGAACCGTCACCGGCCCGCCGTCTGAAGGCTTCAGCAGATTGTTCGGGGAGAGCAGCATGAAGCGGCACTCCGCCTGCGCTTCCACAGACAGCGGAAGGTGTACCGCCATCTGGTCTCCGTCGAAGTCCGCGTTGAACGCGGTGCAGACAAGCGGGTGAAGCTTGATCGCCTTACCTTCGACCAGAATCGGCTCAAACGCCTGAATGCCCAGCCTGTGCAGCGTAGGCGCGCGGTTCAGCATGACCGGATGCTCCTTGATGACCTCCTCGAGGACATCCCACACCTCCGGCTGCAGGCGCTCAACCATCTTCTTCGCGTTTTTGATATTGTGCGCTGTCCCGTTTGCCACAAGCTCCTTCATAACAAACGGCTTAAACA
>JAFVEX010000158.1 GCA_017475785.1 Eubacterium sp.
AGCGGCAATTGTCTCATCGTTGAAGCATACGGCCTTGCGGTACATCATATATTGTTCCATTGATGAAAATAGCCTGTCTGAATAGGTGAATTTTGAAGGATACCAGTTGCTCAGGTATCCATTCTCCTCGTCCGGATTATGGAAGCAAATGACTTTCATCAGACTTCACCCACTTTTTTTACGGCCAGGTCAAGATCCAGATCATGAAGGCCGTGATATGCTTTCAGCAGAAAATCAACAGGGATCTTCTTAATAATCTCCGCGCTGGGCATGTTGTAATACCACTGGTAATATGCATAGAACTCTCCCATCCAATCCGGTGCGAAGCCTTCAATGGCTTTTCCGGTTTTCAAAGCATAATTTTCAGTACTCATAAAATACTGCAAGAGCTCCCTGGCATCCATGGTATTGACATAAGCCTTCGCTTCATCAATGCTTTTTCTCGTTTTGCTGAGCATATAGGCATTGATAAAATCCTTTGTATCTTTGTCTGGATAATCCTGGGCAATCATATCGAACAGCTTGCCCTGATTTTCGACTACATCATTCAAATAACTTTTCGCATATGCCTTCATGATCATCACCTCCCAAACAGGGTGCTGAACACCTTTGTAACCTCGTTGGCATCAGAATCCACTAAATCGTGCATGTTTTCTTTAAACTATTTGTTCAAGTACCAGACTCAAGATCCTCAGGTACATTCTCGCATATTTCATGTTCAAAAATAGAATCAAAAATAGCTTCCTTTACAACACAGACGCAGGCATCTATATCCTTTTTAATATCACTCTCCCAAATTCTGATCACTTTCCAGCCCATCAATCGAAGTTTCTTGTTGATTTCTTCATCGCGCTCAATATTGCGGATTATCTTTTGTCTCAAATAATCGCTGTATCCTGACAATTCATCTTCTAATGAGTCCAGTCCTCTTATCGCCCAATTATGCCCATGCCAAAAATCACCATCGCAAAATACAACCACCTTGGCTTTCGTGAAAACAATATCGGGCTTTCCGGGCAACTTTTTATAATGAATCCGGTAGCGATAATTTTCTTTCCATAATGCTTTCCTCAGAAGTATTTCCGGGCGTGTGTTCTTTGATGGAATGGAGGACATGATCTTATGTGTAACTGTCGGATCTCTCAACAATCATTACTCCGAATAAGGTTTAAATTGTCTGATCAAAAAAAGTTTCTAAAGCATCCATGGAGATTTCATATTTCATGGTAGTATAGCGAGATACCCTGTCTGCCCATTTCATGTATCGTATTCTCAGATTCTCATCGTCCAATATAGATCTCTCTATCGTATATGCCCTGGGATCCAACTGACGCAGCCTCCTGAAAAAATAATCCGCGTAATTTTTCAGTCTTCGATAGACACCTGGGAATTTTACTGTCTCTCCATTGGAAAGCTGCATTTTTTCCTGACCTCCAGCTGAAAACTGATCTCTTATATGTGGATCAACAACACCACGAGAAGTCAGCCACAATGCGTAGTTCTCATAATTTCCACCAAAAACTTCTGGATAGTTAACACAAGCATAGACAATGTATTCTATTTTCTCGTTTGAATTAAGGTTCTTCCATAAACGTATCGTCGGAGGAACGATTTCTTGTTCTGGATCCCCTGTCCACCATAATCTTTCACCTGGTTTAAGCTTCTTTCTGTAATAATTAGCAACCGGTGTCACAGGATTCTTCATTTGTCGAAGATCATCATACTCGATCCCCATCTCATCAAATATGGTTTCTCCCTTTTCCAGGCGCATATCAATCAAGTATCTGGGCATATGAGTCACTGCGATGCCACTAAGGCATTGTTCATATGGTTTTGACCTGAATTCGATTGGATTACCTCCAAGCTTTCCAAACGTCATATAAATTCGTTCTACATCTTTCACCCTTGTAGATTCTAGAATACTGCTGCCCGTAGACGTCCAATGATCTTCTTTCGTGCTTTTCACTTCAACGCCATACAATTTTGAAGCAATAATATCTGGGAATCTCTGTCCTGATATTTTTTCAATTGTTCCCTGAAAAGATGTTCCCACAGCACACACTGACAATGCCTCTTTTACATCATCTTCCAGCGGATGTCCACATCTTTTTGCATAATACGACTGTCGCCTGACGGCATCATCATTAAGAAAACGGTCTGTTTTCTCCATTAACCTCTTAAATTCTTCTATGCTTGGTTTGGGATTAACTGAAATTATCATTATCTGTTCTCCTGACCGAAGTATTTATCCCATTTCCCCTCTATGTTTTTAGCAATATTGTATGCCAGAACACAAGGAACAGCATTTCCTATGATTTTATAGGCATCACTTGATGATACAGATACATTTTCAGCAGTTCGTTTTTGTATAAACTGATAATCATCAGGGAAAGTCTGAATTCTCGCGCATTCTCGTACAGTCAGTCTTCGCTCCGTCAATCCGGATTCAAGCTCTTCTGCATGCTTTCCGCCATGTTCCGCAGACAATCTTCGAAACTCAATATTTCCATGATGTTCTGAACGAATCGTCGGCCCGACTGAATCAAGCTTAACCTCAGTTTGCCCCTGACAATGGGCGCCCATATATTTGGCTTTTGAATATTTGTTTTGAGAAGGGTCTTCTGACTCTTTAGGCTCAACGAGTCCCGTGAATGCTTCTCTACAGGTAACATATGGGTACCTGTCACTGTTTCCATGTGTTTTAGGAGGATATGGATCGTACCCTTCTGGAATTTCAGGAAGCTTCAGCGCGGTATATGCATTTTGGGACAATGCGTTTTTTCTGAATCCAAAAAATATGACTCTTTCTCTTGATTGTGGTACCCCATAGTCAGCTGCGCTCAATACCTTTGCGGGTACAACCAGATAACCTCCATTTCCGGCATCGGCAAAGTCATGTTCTATCACTTCCTTAACGTCTTCCAGATTCGTCAGTCCTTTTACGTTTTCCGCAATAAATAGCTTGGGCATCGTTATAGATATTACTTCTCGCATCCACATATAGAGTTGTCCTCTGCTTTCCACTGATGGAGTATCATCAGCCAAAGCCTGACCCAAATGACTTTTTGTTGATTGGAATCCCAGTCGTTTTCCAGCGACAGAAAAGTCCTGACAAGGAAAACCACCTGTAACAACATCAATGTTTACTGGAAAAATCATTTCTCCATCTTTTGCTTTTTTCACCAAATCAACAATACTTTCCACATGGTATAGGTCATTTGCATTATCCTTTTTACTTGAGAAGAAGGATACCCATGCAGCTTTTGCGTCAGGTCTTATATCATTAGCAAATACAGTATTAAAGACAGTCGGCGCAACTTTTACCCAATCCCCGTAATCTTCTTCAATCCAATCTGAATGAATATCTGAATTGATTGATCTTTTCAGGCATACAAAAGATCCCTCAAAACCTATATCCATGCCACCGCAACCAGAAAACAAAGAAAGTAAATTCAAATCTTCTCCCCCATTCTCAATTTGCGTGGCCGTAATTTTGAACCACACCCTAAATTCGCAAATGAGGCGAGTTGATTTCTGTAAACAAGACCTGTACAGTTAATGTAATCAACATGATCTGGAAGCTAGTGAAAAGACTTTTTGAAGCATAAAGCTGGTGATTTGCATGAAGATGGCGTATATTCGCGTATCGACTGCCGAACAGAATGAGGCTAGACAATATGAAGCACTCAAAAACTGCGGTGTTGAAAAGTATTATTCAGAGAAAGTTTCAGGAAAGGACATGAACCGGCCACAGTTTCAGGAAATGCTTGAATCGGCCAGTGAAGGTGATGTAATCTATGTAGAGGATTTCTCGAGGCTTGCCCGCTCCACAGAAGATCTCCTTCGAATTGTCAGGGAGTTGCATGAAAAAAAGGTTTCTCTTGTTTCACTCAAAGAGAATCTGGACACCGCAACGCCTACTGGAAAACTGATGCTGACGATGATTGCCGCGATTAACGAATTCGAACGCTCAAATATGCTCGAGCGCCAGCGAGAAGGAATTGCAATTGCAAAAGCAAATGGCGTCTATAAGGGGCGTAAACGCCTTCGAATACCAGATAATTTCGGAGATTATTATAGAAAATGGAATAATCATGAAATGAGCAAGGCTGCGATTGCCAGGGAATTGGGCGTTTCACGACCAACATGTAATAAGTTTTTTAATGAATTTGCAAAAGATGAGGCCTGATCCACTTTAGAATCAGACCTTGTTGAAGAAACTATTGATTTGAATTTTAGAGCGTGGTCTATTTTTACGCCTCAGCGAAAAATATGCCGGCTTAATAACCCAGCTGTATCTGCCCGGCTGATTTCAGGTCAAAGCGAAGGGTATATACCTCATCTACTTCTTTTACCGGGCGGAATCCGACCGCGCCGAACAGGAGCACTGCATAATTGTCGCGACGGACGGTTGCGAATATTTCCGGATATCCGCAGAGAGCGAGATAATCTGTCAGCGTCCTGACCAGGTCTGTGCCGATTCCACAGCTTCTGCTTTCCGGCTGCATGTAGACGTAGATTTCGGGTGTCTCCCCCTCGTTTTCCAGATTCCATGCCCAGGCTGCGCCGAGAAGCTTTCCGTCTGATACAGCCTCAAATCCGTACTCTGCCGCTGCAATCCCTGTATCTGCTGCCTGCGTGTCAGCTTCTGCGCGGCTGGCACAGAACTGCTGCTGGTATGTTTTCAGGGTTTCTGGCTTGACCTGCTGAATTCTATATCTCATATATCTGTTTCTCTCCTGTGATTTCAATGATAGTTAACCTGGAAGGCATTATTTCCCAGGTATCAGGCTCTGCAGATGATAACAATAACCATCATCCTGATAAAACCATAGCACATCCTTGATACTTCTACAAACAGAAACTGACTGTACGTATATAGTTTCTTAAACACAAGAATTTCATGGATGACAGTTCCCACAGGGGTCGTATCCCATCGCTATGATTTCATCACGAGAGCCGGTGAACTCCCGCTTGTTTGCTTCCTTCATCTTTTTGACACTTCTGCAGTCTGGATAGTGGAATTTTCCGGTGTGCGTATTAAGTATATATGTTTTCGCATTTTCGGCTGCATTTTCTGCCGTTTTTTCAACTATATTTTCAGCTGTTTTTTCAGTTGTGTTTTCAACAGTATTTTCATCTTTCACAGCGGTATCCTCTGCCGCAGGAAGAATGCCCGGTACAAACACATCTGCATCTTCTCCTCTGTCCACTGACCAGGACAGCCTGCCATTTTCCTCGCAGAGAATGATATCCCCCTGCAAATCTGTCCGAAGCACAGTCACATCCATGTCTTTCAGCTGGTTCAGCACCTGCTCTGCCGGATGCCCATACTCGTTATCCCCGCCACAGGAGATCACTGCAATGTCTGGCTGCACAGCAGACAGCCATGCCTTACTGGTTGAATATTTACTGCCGTGATGCGCGATTTTCAGAACCGTACTGCTCAAATCGGCGCCTGACTGCATGATTTTCTGTTCTTCTTCTGTCTCCGCGTCCCCGGTCAGCAGGACGCTGTTGCTGCCGTGCACAACCTTGAGCACAATCGATTGATTGTTATCATCCTCTGCCGGGCCGGTCGGCCCGAGGACACTGACTGTCGCACTGCCCAGCTCCAATACATCTCCGGCATCCGGGACAGTGATGCTAAGCCCCTGCCGCCCGGCATATTTTACAAAGTTTTTGAAGGTCTCGGTTTCGTCATCCCGCACTGAAGACAGAACCACATCCACTGACGCGTAATTCAGCGCGCCGGCCAGCCCGCCGATGTGGTCAGCATCCGGGTGTGTCGCCACCATATAGTCAAGATGATCCACTCCATTTTTTCTCAAATAGGTGTAAATCCTGTCGGATTGGCTGCTCTTCCCGCCATCAACCAGCATCGCATGTCCATCACACAGCACAAGAATGGCGTCGCCCTGACCGACATCAATGAAGTGTACTTCAAACTGGGCGGCCGGAGCCGCTGTCAGTGCAGGATCCGGAGACTCTGACGGTGCGGGATCCGGAGACTCTGGTGTCGCAGCTTCTGGCGTTTCCGACGCAGCAGCACCCGGAGATTCTGGTGTCTCAGGATCCGGAGTCACTGGCGTTGTGGCTTCTGGCGGTTCCGCCGCAGCAGCACCCGGAGACTCTGGTGTCGCAGCTTCTGGCGTTTCCGCCGCAGCAGCACCCGGAGATTCTGGTGTCGCAGCTTCTGGCGGTTCCGCCGTTGTGGCTTCCGGCGGCTCTGACGTTGTGGCTTCCGGCGGTTCCGCCGTTGTGGCTTCCGGAGACTCTGCCGCTGTGGCTTCTGGCGGTTCCGCCGCAGTGGCTTCTGGTGGCTCTGCCGCAGTGGGGGCATGAGAAATATCCACCTTTTCTTTGGCGCCGCACCCGCAAACCAGCATGGCCAATACCAGAAAAACTGTCAGAGACAATCTTCGAATTGCTTTTTCAAGAGGATTGTTCATAAATTTTACCTTAAAGAAACTTCCCACACCTCTTCGGTGTGGGAAGATTTTTGATTCAGCAAAAGGCGTCCCGCTCGTTAAAATAACGGCTCAGCATGCCCTGCTCTTCCAGAAACGTATAGCAGGAAAGAATCTCGTCACGCAGGAAAGGCTTCGTGGTTCGTAAGTATTCCAGTTCTTCCTTTTCTGTCTTGAATTGTCTGTCCTCCTTCATAATGCTGCAGAGAAATGTATTGCGCGCATCACCGATTGACATTGCTTCGAGTTCTTTTATATCCATATGTTTTACCCTTTTTTATCTCTTTACATCACAGCAAGGTCAAAACTAACCGGTTTACAGGATGGGGACAGTTCAGGATTTGAACAGTGTGCTCAGAATGCCCCGTCCAAGTGAGGCTCCGAGATTGCCGCCTATACTCTGTCCTGTCTTTCCAAATTGTTTGCCGAACTGCTTGCCGACTTCCCGGCCGACGCTTCCTGCTACGGAGTTTCCGACGGATTTGGCGGCCTTTGCGCGCGCGGCAGCTGCTTTTTCAGCTTCTTTCCTTGCTTTTTCGGCCTGGCGCATCGCCTCTCTCTGCTCTTTTTCCGCCTGCTTTTCAGCTTCCCTGCGCAGGCGCTCCGCCTCCCGCTCTAGTTCCTTGCGTTCCTTCTCACGCTGACGGTCGGCTTCTTTTGCCTCTGTGGCCCTCTGTTTTTCCAGCTCCGCGCGCTGCTTTGCCAGCTGCGCGTCCAGCTCCTGGCGCTGCTGCTCCTGCTGCGCGGCGATCGCTGCCCGCTCTGCCTCCGCCTGCGCTTCCAGCCCACGCCTCTGCAGGAACTCATAAGCGGAATCCGGATCGTACGACTCTGCGTATTTGCTGTACAGAATGCTTCCCTTTACGTTCTGCTCACGCTCCGCGTCGGACAGAATACCCATGCGGCTCTGGGGCGGGAGAATGTATGCTTTCTCGACGATGCCCGGTATGCCGTCTGCGCCCAGGAAGGAGACCAGGGCTTCTCCTGTTCCCAGCATGCTGAGCACTTCGTATGAATTGAATGCCGGGTTGCTCCGGAAGGAATCTGCCGCTGCCTTGACGCTCTTCTGCTCTGCCGGCGTATACGCGCGGAGTGCGTGCTGAACCTTGTTGCTAAGCTGCGCGAGAACGCCGTCCGGAATATCTCGCGGGTTCTGCGTGCAGAAATACACACCGACGCCCTTGGAGCGGATCAGCTTGACGACCTGCTCTATTTTTTCCAGCAGGGACTTGGAGGCCTCTTTGAAAAGCAGGTGCGCCTCGTCGAAGAAAAACACCAGCTTCGGTTTTTCCATATCTCCCACTTCCGGAAGGGTCTCAAACAGTTCAGAGAGCATCCAGAGCAGGAACGTGGCGTAAAGCCTGCCGTTGTTGATCAGGCTTTCGCTGGCGAGAATGTTCATCATGCCTTTGCCCGTCGCGGCATCTACCGTAATCCAGTCGGAGATTTTCAGCGCCGGCTCGCCAAAGAACACGTCACCGCCGGACATCTCCAGTGCGACAACCGCCCTTGTAATCGCGCCGATGGAAGCACTGCTGATTCTGCCGTATTCCGCAGCCAGCTCTGCGCTGTTTTCGTTGACAAAATTCAGAATTGCCTTCAGATCCTTCGTGTCGATCAGAAGCAGCTGATGGTCGTCGGCAATCTTAAAGACGATGTTAAGGATATCTGTCTGCAGGTCATTCAGCTCCAGAACTCGCGCCAGAAGGAGCGGCCCGATTTCCGTGATAGTGGTGCGCAGCTGAATGCCGCGTGTCCCGTAAATATCCCAGAATGTGACCGGGTACTTCTGATACGCAAAGCCAGCATCCGCGAGTCCGAACCGCTCGATCCTGCGCTGCATGTCCTCGCTGTCCAGGCCAGGCGCGGCCATACCGGCGAGATCGCCCTTGACATCCGCCATAAAAACGGGAACGCCCATATCACTGAAGGACTCCGCCATAACCTTGAGGGTAACCGTCTTTCCGGTTCCGGTGGCACCCGCGATTAATCCATGGCGGTTTGCCATCTTCGGGATAATGGAGAGGTGCTCTCCAGTCTCTGTGTTCGCAATCCAGAATAAATTGTCGTTATACATAAAACCCTCCGTGCCTGTAAGCTGGTTTTTGTGAGCTATGTGAAAATATTTTATCATGTTTTCCGCACAGCGTGCAGAAAAATTCTATCGTCTTCTCGTATCTTGGGATTTTCCGTGTATCGTTCCCGTTTTTGCTGTCTTTGTGGTCTTTTCTGGTTTCCTCGTCTTCCCTGACTTTCCCCGCTTCGCAGGCCTGTTTCTGTTCCCTTGCGGGCGGCCGTCTGTACTCTTATCCATCCTGCGCGGCGGGATCAGGCAGTTCCGTCCAAACCCGATCAGATCTTTTCTGCCTGTCTTCAGCAGAGCTTCCCGCACCAGTTCATAGTTTTCCGGCTTCCGGAATTGAATCAGGGCGCGCTGCATCGCTTTTTCATGGGGATCGGAGGCGACGTACACTTCTTCCATCGTCACCGGGTCAAGTCCTGTGTAATACATGCACGTTGAAATTGTTCCGGGCGTGGGATAAAAATCCTGTACCTGTTCCGGCGTGCTGCGTATTTGATTCAGGTACTCAGCCAGCTCCACCGCGTGTTCCAGGGTGCTGCCGGGATGCGACGACATCAGATACGGTACCAGATACTGCTCTTTTCCTGTTTTTTGATTGATCCGTCCGAATTCCTTTGTGAACGCGTTGTATACCGAAACAGGCGGCTTTCCCATGCGTTTGAGCACTTCTTCTGAGACATGCTCCGGCGCGACACGCAGCTGGCCGCTGATATGATGACGGCACAGCTCTGTAAAAAATGTTCTGTCAGGATCTGCCATCAGATAATCAAACCGGATGCCGGACCGGACGAATACCTGTCGGACGCCGGGCAGCGCGCGCAGCCGCCGGAGCAGACGTGTGTAGTCACTGTGGTCGACCTCCAGATTCGGACACGGCTCCGGAAACAGGCACTCCCTGTGACGGCAGGCGCCTTTCTGCATCTGCTTCCTGCACGCGGGCTGACGGAACTGGGCTGTCGGGCCGCCGACATCGTGAATATAGCCTTTAAAATCAGGAAACTGCGTGAGTCGCGCGGCCTCCCTGAGAATGGATTCCTGGCTGCGCGCCTGCACGATTCTGCCCTCGTGAAAGGTGAGCGCGCAGAAATTACAGCCGCCGAAGCACCCTCTGTTGGAGGTCAGGCTGAAGCGGATTTCCTTTAACGCGGGAATTCCCCCGTCACGCTCATACACCGGATGATATGTGCAGGTGTAGGGACGGTCGTATATGTCATCCATCTCCTGCATGGTAAGCGGCTTTGCGGGTGGATTCTGTACGACAAATGTTCCGCCCCCGTAGGTCTCGTATATCTGCCTTGCCTGAAATGGATCGGTGTTCTGAAACTGCACCCGGATACTCTCGGCATAGCGCCTCTTGTGCCGGGGAATCTGTTTTTCATGGACCGGCCGCGATTCTTCACGGTCAGGCAGCAATTCCTCATAATCCGGCAGACGCACGGCCTCGCGCAGCAGGGAAGCGTCCCTTGTCTTGAAGACGGTTCCTGCGACATAGGTAATGTCTTTTACGGCAATTCCGGCATCCAGTGCCTCCGCGATCTCCAGAATGCTGTGCTCGCCCATCCCGTAGGAAATCAGATCAGCCCCGGATTCCAACAGAATCGACCGCCGGATCTGATCCGACCAGTAGTCGTAGTGCGCCAGCCTGCGCAGACTGGCCTCAATCCCGCCGATCACCAGAGGTGTTTTTTTGTACTGCTGCCGGATCAGATTGCAATAGACTTTAACGGCCCGGTCCGGCCGCAGCCCGGTCTTGCCGCCGGGGCTGAAGGCGTCCGTCCCGCGGCGCTTTTTTGCGACCGTGTAGTGATTGACCATGGAATCCATATTGCCGGAGGATACCAGAAAGGCGAGACGCGGCTCGCCAAACCTGGCGATGCTCTCCGGATCTCTCCAGTCCGGCTGGCAGATCATTCCGACAGTATATCCGTACGCCTGCAGCATGCGCGTGATAATCGCCGCGCCAAAGCTCGGGTGATCCACATACGCGTCACCACTTACATCGACGAAATCAAGCTGCCGGATTCCGGCAGCTTGCATTTCCTGTTTGCTGATTGGCAAAAACGCAGTATTCATAGAACTATTCATAGAGTGGCTTATTTACTCCAGTGTCAGACGATCCCAGTGGTCGTGCGCGACGATTCCGATGTAGGTTTTGCCGCGGTTGAGCTTGATTTCATTGCCCTTCTTATCGTAGTATTTCGTAATGCCGGTCTCGCCTTCCTTTTCCCAGGTGATCGGGATCGCGTGTCCGTTTGTGATGTAGTATCCCTTGTCCTTGTTGTTGCAGACATCAAACCACATGTAACCGGCGTCGTCGTACAGGATGTAGTTGACCTTCTGCAGAATGACATTCTTGAAGGTCAGCGCCTCGCCGTCTTCTCCGTCGACATGCTGCTTTCCATAGCAGTAGAAGTCATATGTTCCTGTCTCTGTATTGTACTCCAGACGGGAATTTGTGTGCTCGTACGGAATGCCGACGCTTGTGACTTCCTTTGCCTTCTTGTAATTTGTCAGGTCTGTCTCGGTCTCATACGGAACGAACAGGAAGTGCGAGTCGCGCTCCGGCTTAAACTCATTATAAGTTGTGCTGATCCCGCTGTTTGAGAAATTGCGCTCCAGATCGCCCGGCAGGATGTACTCTGTAAACTCGCGTGCTTTTCCGTTGTTGACGCGGGAGAAGGTTCCTGAGA
The DNA here is from genome assembly GCA_017475785.1 of Eubacterium sp. Next base: position 11,244 of record JAFVEX010000158.1, read on the forward strand.
AATGATCCGTGTAATCCTGCTCAATCCATTTCTGAATGTAGTGCGGGCCGCCGTCGTGGCAGATGACTGCGTTCCACTCGGAAGCCAGCCAGATGTTCGTCGTGCGGACGCTTCGGATGCTTCCCATCTGCTGAATGTTCTGCCAGTCCTTGCGGAGGCACATCAGACGCGTGATATAGCCGTTTTTCTGGCTGTTCATGATCTCGTAAACTACATCGCACTCAGCGATCCCGAAATGATCGTACGCGGTGGTCTCATTGTCTACCATAACGGCGATCGGGCGCTGATCCTGCATCTCCAGATCGATCGGCTCACCCGTCAGCTCGCTGAAATACATGCCTTCCGGCGGGACGGATTCCTCCTCTTCTTCCACCACTGGCTCCGGCGTCGGCTCAGGCGTCGCCGCCTCGGTCGGCTCAGGCGTCGGCTCCTCTGTCGGCTCCGGCGTTGGCTCCTCAACTGCCGCGGAGACGTCTTCAATCGCGTCCACAACGGTAGAGGCGCCGCATCCTGCAAGTGTACCTGCTGCCATAGACGCAATCAGAACACCACAAAAAAGTCTTTTCACAAAACTCGCTTTCATAATGAACTCCCCTGTTATTAATTAATATAATATACTCCGGTTCCCTTCGTCCTGCGCGGATATCTGCGACCGTCTGTCCGCAGGACACAAAAAATACACAATTCAGTATACCTGATCTGTTCTGAAAAATCAACCGACCGTTGACAAGCATGACCGCTTTTTGTAGAATAGAACGCGTCGAATGTTGTTCTGTCAACATGTCACCTTTATATATTAAGGAGAATGGTTTTTTATGGATCAATATCTTATTTATACAGATTCTGCTGTGGATATGCCGCAGCATATCTATGAGGAATATGATGTCCGGATCATTCCGATGGACTATGTTCTCGCCGGAGAATCGATCACATTTTACAGCAACTCACCGGATCGCGACGAGTACTGTGACCGTCTTTACGCGGCACTCAAGGAAGGCGCTGACGTGCAGACATCCCAGATCACGCCGTTCCGCTATATCGAGACATGGACGCCGGAGCTGGAGGCCGGACATGACATCCTCTACCTCTCCTTCTCATCCGGCATGTCCGCGACGTATGACAACGCCTGCAGCGCCGCAAATCAGCTGAAGGAAGACTTCCCGGACAGAACGATCTGTGTCGTGGATACACTCGCGGCGACAAGCGGCCAGGGCATTTTTACGCACGCGGCTCTGCTGAACCGCGCGGCAGGCATGTCCATTGCGGAAAATGAGGCGTGGCTGATTGAAAAACGCCCGTACCTCTGCCACCGGTTCATGGTGGGAGACCTGAATTACCTGCACAAGGGCGGACGCGTGTCATCCGCAGTCGCGATCATCGGATCGATGCTGAACATCAAGCCGCTCCTGATCATCGACGACGAGGGAAAGCTGCAGGTCGTCTCCAAGGCACGCGGGCAGAAGCCGGCAATGAAGCGTCTCGTCCAGAGTTACAAGAGTGAAATGGGCGTCCAGGATGTACCGAAGCTTGTCTACATCGGACACACCTCTCTCTATGAGGAGGCAGAGTCGCTGAAAAAAATGATCGAGGAAGTCGCGGAAGAAGGTACTGTCGTAGAACTGCAGAATCTCTCGCCGGTCATCGGTGTCCACTGCGGCCCCTCCTTCTTCAGTGTCTGCGGATGGGGCCAGCACCGTGTAGAGGCCTGACGGAAGTACTGATTTACCTGAGCTGTCTTATAAGTATTTTCTGTGATTATGCTCAATAAGGCAGCTTTTAACTTTGTGCCCGTAAATGAAGGAAAATACTATGAATTACCGCATTGTATCAGACTCTTCTTCCAACATTCTCAGTTCTTCTGACAGCCGGTTCCTGTCGGTTGCCATGCACATTATCATCGACGGAAAGGACTGGCCTGATGAGCCCGGCACCGACGTCGACCAGATGACAGAGGCTCTGTACACAACAGGCAAACCCTCCTCCACCTCATGTCCGGGACCCGGACAGTGGCTGGACGCCTTCGGCGACGCGGAGCACGTCTTCTGTGTGACGATCACGAACCAGCTTTCCGGCAGCTTTGAGAGCGCGATGACAGCGAAACGACAGTACGAAGAGGAACATCCCGGCAGACATGTCTATGTGATAGATTCTCTTGCTACCGGCCCGCGCATGATTCTTCTGATTGATTACATGCGTGAGCTCCTCGCGCTGGGAACAGAGCCGGAGGAAGTCTGGCAAAAGACGCTGGAGTACAGAAAATCAACCGACCTGCTGTTTATCATGGAGTCTGTCCAGAATTTCGTCAATAACGGCCGCATGAACGCGATCCTTGCGAAGACAATCGGCATTCTGGGCATGCGCTTCATCGGAACCGCAAGCGAGGAGGGTAAACTGAAGGTTCTCTCGAAGACCCGGGGCACCCGCAAGTGCCTGCAGTTTACCGTGTCCTATCTGAAAAAATGCGGTTACTGCGGCGGGCGGATCATCATAGCGCACCACCAGAATCCTTCTGCGGCATCCGCGCTTGCCTCGATGCTGAAGGAGGCGTTTGGTGACGTATCTGTGGAAATCCAAAAAACAACCGCGCTCTGCAGTTACTACGCAGAACGCGGCGGATTGCTGGTCGGCTTTGAAAAACCTGCAGCGGAACATGCCGCGCAGGCAGGCGGCGTCGGAGATGCTGTCCGCTCCCTCGCGAAGAAGACCGTCGGATCCCTCCTGCACGGAACGTCAGCCGACCGCACAGGAAAATAACAAAAAACTGAACATCCTGTCAGGTTTCTTTCAGGACAGGATCCTTCTGCCCATACGGCGTCTGCGTGCGGTCTTTCCGCTGCAGACGGTCGTAGTGCCGGCAGATCAGCGGTTCCCAGATATAGAACAGAAACTTTCCGTCCAGGTCAAAATAGAACACTGCAAACAATATCCCATACAATACTGCCAGATACTTCAGCAGCTTTCCGAACAGTCTCAAGATACCCTTTTTCATACTGTATTTCCCCCTTACCAGCTCGCGTCGTCCTCAAAATCAACCAGTGTCGGGTCGAGCGGCTCTTCGCGCATAACTGTATACATGTAGTCGTTGATGATTCTGCGGATCTCCTTGCGGGAGACCGTGCGCTTGTCCGGAAGCGCGTGCGGAATCCAGATCGCGTGGATGTTTCTCTCGCGGAACTCATCTTCAAACACCCCGTGGATACCCTGCATGCCCTTGCACTGCAGCTGATCGTACATGATCACCATGTCACAGTTGAACCGCTCCATGTAATTCCACAACGAAAGAATATGCTCGTGACCGCCGACGGCCATCGCCCGCATCGGCGCTTTTTCGTTGTACCAGGCGAGATCCTCCAGCGCGTGCTCATAGGTGTCGGTCCGCAGATACTGGTCAAACATCAGCGAATCCATATTGATCACGCAGTTGATTCCCCAGCAGTTGTACGCCCAGGTACACCAGTTGGAATAGTACAGCGGGGCACAGCTCCACGCGATCGCGCGGTGCCGCGTCTTCGGCAGGCAGTTGATCTTGTTTTTGACCGTCTTGTTCATCAGACGGCGCACGCGGTCATCCGTCTCGTGCCAGATCGGCCTGTTTCCATCCTGTGAGTAATAAATCCGGTAGAGCGCCTGCGCGACGCCGTTGATGGGATAATACGGCGTATTTGCCGCCACATCCCATTTTTCATGCTCAAACGCGGTCAGCTGGTTCTGCTGTTCAGCGTATTTGACATACATGTCCCAGTCAAATTTGACGCCGTACTGCTCTTCGATAAACTTCCAGCACTCTTCAATCTCCCGCTGGCAGTGCTCCTGGACGAGCGGATCATCGTACCGCATCGGCTGCGGCATCGCGAACAGCGGCCGGTTCAGGAACCAGTCCTGCAGAATCGATGTCGCGACAGATCCGTCACAGGCCTCGTTTGAGGTAATGACGGCAGGCGCGAAATCCGGCATGTCGTCCATCACAAACAGGCCGTACTCTGCCTGGCACATCGGACATGGATCAGACGGGAGCCCGATGGACTGCGCCGCGTCAATATAATGCAGCACCGTGTGGTTGTTGACATGGCAGGAAACAAAATACGGAATCATTTCCAGCGGAATGTCCTCCAGCACATCGTGGAAGCCGTAGAAAATGCTTCCGCTGACCGTCTCGTTGTGCGCGATGTTGTGCTTCCACTGCTCGTGCTCTATGCCGTAGTGGAGATTTTTGTCCACCGCGAACATCTCCTGAAACTGGCGGATTGTCTCGGAAACCATCGCGCGGTAATGCCACGCGGATCCGCGCAGAACCGGCCCGCGCATTCCCTCAAGCCCTCTGTCGAACCAGTGCATGACTGTCAGATATGTCTGTCCCATCCAGCGGTAGCGCAGAGTTCCGCGCAGAAAATTCCGCACGCCCTTCACAGGCCCGCCTCCGTACTTCGCGATATCCGCGACCATATGAATGTAATTGTAGAGCCAGATCATATTGAAGTAGTACATCGTATCGACAAAGCCGCGCCACTCGCGGTGCTTGTACAGCCCTGTGTCGCCGACGTACAGATCGCCCAGTCTGCGCTCCTCATGCGGCTTTCCGTGCCAGAAATCGCGCGCGGCCTTTTTGAAAGACCGCTTCTTTTTCTTTCGGGCGGGATCTTTTTCCACGATAAACAGCTTCTTCGTCCAGCCTCTGATATTAGAAACCAGCATCTTCCGCTCCTTTCCTGCCCTGCATTCTCTTGAACTCGATACTCTCTACAAATGCCTGGAACCGTGTGCGCAGCTGCCCGACTGCGTTGTTAACGTACTCCTTCTCAATGGAGCAGACAGGAATTCCGTAGTCTCTCGGCAGAATCAGCGTGTTGATTGTGCGCTCATAGCTCCAGTATTCACAGAACTTCATCTGGCAGTTGATGATGCCTTCCGCGTGGTATTCTTTCACCATGTCCGCCAAAAACTGCTTGCGCTCGCGCATGGTGTGCTGCTCCATAAAGCGCGGGCACATGGAGGTCTCCAGATAATGCCGCGCGATCGCGCGCAGCGGCGTCTCCCCTTCCCGTATAATAATTTCTTCGCGGCCCGGGATGGATCCGTAACAGTGGCGGTCAGCGACGACCAGCGCGCCGCACTCCTCGATCAGCTGCACGAAGTACGGGTCGTCCTCCTCCGATCCGACCAGCGCCACCTTGCAGCGGTACTGCGGCTTTTCATCCGGCTCCCTTGTCTTCAGATCCTCCGCGATATCCCGCAGCTGGTCCATGATCAGATACTTCGGACATACCTGCGTGACCAGCTGGATCATGGAAAATCCTGTGCCGGTGATCGTCGGGCGCTCCTGCTTCCGGTAGCTCCCGATCTCCTGAATCAGCCTGCAAAGCTCATTGTGCTCCTCGATCGCCACGCGCAGCGCGCTGTCGGACGTGTCGATCCCGAAATGCGATGCCAGCTGATCCAGCACATGATGCCGCAGCTGTTTTTCGTAGTGGTCAATCGAGTTTTCCGTTTTCTTAAAGGGGACGTCCGTAAATTCACAAAAGAAATCCGGGTTCTGAATGATATCCATCAGCTGAAGATGTTCTTGGAACCGGCATGTCACCGTACAGGTCTCAGTCGCCATCTGGGCGTCCAGGAAGTTGAATCCGCCCTCCAGCGCCCGCTCCAGCAGGCACCGTCCATACAGGCAGGTTCTGTTTGACATGTAGTACGTTGCCAGATCCGGCGATCCGCTCCGCGGCGCGCGCAGATGGACGGAGAAGCAGCCCGGCAGATCCAGCAGGACCTCCGGCATGAAATAGCAGGTGTAACCCAGCGCCCGCAGACCTGCTTCTCTGCCCTTCCTGACCAATTCGTTGTGCGCGTCCTGCAGCAGGTCTTCAAACTCAATGATGTGCCTGAGGTCTCTCATCCCTTTCCACTCCTCATAAAAATAGTTTTGTACAGTTTGTCTTAACAACCAGTTTGTGAATTCTGTCAGAATATTAATCAGATATTTCGTCTCTATCGTATCATATTTCGTGTCCTTTGCAAAGAATTAACAATCTATTCCCGAAAAACTTCTATTTTTGCAAATTATCGAAGTTATTCCTTGTAAATATTCCACAAATATGGTTGAATATACCATATAGTGATTGAATTTTCACAATATTGTTAGGGGTGACAAACATGCATGATTCCACCACTGTAATCGCGCTGACAGGCAAAGGAGGTGTCGGAAAGACTTCCCTGTCCGCGTCAATTGTCCGGATTCTTACGGAAGACTTTCCAGACGCAAAAATCCTTGCCATCGACGCGGATCCGGCCATCGGCCTCCAGGCCGCGCTGGGCGTGGAGGTACACGAGACGCTGGATGATATCCGCCGCCGCGTCTCAGAGCAGGTAGCTGACCAGCTCGGCGACACGCAGGATATCCTCGCGGAAGCAAAATTCCGACTGTTCGAGGCGATGGAGGAGCGGGGAGGCTTCGCATTCCTCGCGATCGGCCGTCCGGAAGCGGCCGGATGCTACTGTGCTGTCAATACCTATCTGCGCCAGGTCATCAGTATGATCGCGGATGAATTTGATTTTGTCGTAATTGACGGAGAGGCAGGGATCGAACAGATCAACCGGCGTGTCATGGAAAAGGTCACACATCTGCTCTGCGTATCTGACCAGAGCAGAAAAGGGCTTCAGATTGTCGACACGATCCGCAGGGTGTCAAAGGATCTGGTAGTCTATGACGAGATCGGCCTTGTCATCAACCGCGCGCCCCTCCCCGACCGCGTTACAAAGAGCACTGTCAGCGGCATCCCTGTCGCCGCTGTCATCGGACAGGACGACGCCATGGCCGAAAACGACATCGAGGGGCGAAGCATATTTGAGCTTCCGCCAGGCGCCCCGATCCTCGCCGGCGCCCGCGAAGCACTCATTTCTCTTGGAATCACTGACGCAAGGCAGGGAGCTGTGATGTATGGAAAGGAGGATCCAGCCACTTGAAAGACCTGAAACACCTTCTGGAATTTGAAAACCTTCTGGAGGACGCCGACAACGCCCTGGTGCGTCAGGCGCAGGAAGACGGACAGTACGCGATCGGTTATACCTACTACCACATGCCGGAGGTTCTCCTGAACGTCGACAACTGTTTCTCGACCAGAATCCGCGCGCCCAGAAGCACATCCATCGATATCGCCACTTACTACATGTCCAATTACACATGTGAGTACGCGCGCTCCCTGCTGGAGCGGGCGATTGAGGGCGGATATCAGTTTCTGGACGCAATCGCGGGTGTAGACGCCTGTTCTGCGATGAACCGCTGCTATGAGCACATGGAGATTCTGGACTGCAACACGAAGCCGCATTTCTTCGTCACGCACACAGACGTTCCGTACAAAATCGAGGATTACACAATTGACCAGGTCGTCATTCAGATGCGGCTGCGGCTGCTGGATGTCATGCACGAAAAGCTTGGCACTGACACATCCGATGATGCGATCCTGAAAGCGGTGGAGGAGCACAATGAGCTGTGCAGAATCATGACGGAAATCGGTGACCTGCGCAGGCTGGACAATCCGCCGGTCACAGGGTACGAATACCACGTCTTGAACCTCGTCTCCTACTGCTGCCCGACCGCTCTGATTCTTCCTCTGCTGCGCGACACACTGGACGAAATCAAGACGCGAAAGACCGATGAGAAACCCTGGTACCGCGCGCGTGTCGTCGTAGCGGGTTCCGAGGTGGATGACCTGGATTTCTCCCGGCTGCTGGAAGAAGCAGGCGCGCTGATTGTCGGCGACCGCTACTGCTACGGCTCCACGCCCGGCCGGGAAGTCATCGAATTGAACGAACACGAGGATCTGCTCCGCCAGATCTGCCGGCATTACATGAAGACCTCAGAATGTGCCCGTTACATGGCTGCTGACAAGATTCAGCAGCGGCGCGACACAATCGACCGCCTGGCAAGGGAGTTTCATGCGGACGGCATCGTCTTTGAGCAGATGAAATACTGCGATTTCTGGGCATTTGAGCGTCCGCTTGCCAGCCACATCCTGGCAGAGGAATACGGCTGGCCTGTGCTCTCGATCGACCGTTCCTACAACGTCCGCGGCTCCGGACAGCTCCGGACACGTTTCCAGGCATTCGTCGAAGCGCTTGAAATCAAAAAAATACAGCGCCAGAAGGAGGTGATCTGATGGCTGTCAAATACCCGAAGCCCGAATTCTTTCGTCTGAAGGACCACATTGACTGGAAGAAGCAGGCGGCGAATCTCAGGGAAATCGGCGGCATTGTCGGTGATATCATCAAAGAAACCGACTGGAAGGACGCCGGAAAGGCTGCGCTCGGCGACGTAAAGGCTTTCGCAATGCGGGTATCTTACGAGGCTTCTCTCCTGAAAAAAATGTCTCCGGAGGAGATTAAGGATCTGGCCATAAATGGCGAGAAGCAGCTCGGCAAGCTCTACCGCTCCGGCAAGATGGCAACGGTGCGCCGCGAGTGGCGCGGTATCCGGGACACCGGCGCCGACTTCTATGAATGGCTCCGGATGTGGGGCATGCTGCTTGGCACCTTCAGCAAAGACCTGGTTCCCGCGCTCGGGGGCGCGGTTCATTACCGCTGGATGATTTCCTATTTCTGCTGTCACAGCTTTATGGACAAAAACACGCTTGGCCTGCGCGGCAAGGCGCTGAAAATGCACCACGAGCTGATCTATGCGATTTTCCGCTACGTCGCGGAGAACCTCGTCCTGCTCATGAAGGGTGACGAAAAAGTCGGCAACAGCACTGAGCTTTCAAAGAAGATTGTACTGCTTGACGAGATGACCATGGCTCAGATCATGGCGGGCTTCCCGGATCTCGTCGGCATTCCGTATCAGCTGATGCCGGTATTCCTGCTTTCAGAGATCGATCAGCTTGCGTGCGAGCCTTACATCGACGCGGTTGAATCTTACGGACTTCCCTCGGACACCTGTCCGGTTCCGACCTCCGAGTGCGGCGCCTGCGTAATCGACGCGCTGCCGCATCTGGGCGCGTGCTTCATCTCGAGCTCCATGCCCTGCGACGGATCGGTCATGGCCTCCTCCTACACCGCACGGCGGTTCAAAGACCTTCCGACCTTCCATCTGGCCTTCCCGGTCCGGTATGAGGACGAGTCGATCATGGATGCCGCTGTAGCAGACATCAAGGCCTGCATCCGCTTCATCGAGGAGCAGACAGGCGCCAAATGGAGCTGGGAAGCATATTTTGCGGCAATGAAGCGATTCAACGAAGAGACAAAGTACGAGCTGCAGAAATGGGAAGTCAACCAGACGCCGTACCCGCAGCTGATCGGACCGTGCTATGAGCTGTTCCGCAAGTGGAACTATGAGATGGACG
>JAFVEX010000159.1 GCA_017475785.1 Eubacterium sp.
ACACTGATTAATTCGAGCCGGTCTGATCCCGAGGAGATTTTTCCGCCAAAAAGGATAAATTTCGAAGGAATACTGGAGGTATTTCTAGAAATTTAGACGCATTTGACGGGAAAATCTCCCGGGAGCTGAGCGGTGATGGATAAAATCAGCGTTTCCATAACAGACAGAGCCCCCGACGCTGCAGTTACCGGGGTAAATCCAGGAGAGGAACAAAAAAGACATATGATTCAGAGAAAAAAGAACGCACCCACCATAAAAGATGTCGCTGCAGAAGCAGGCGTTTCTGTCGGAAGTGTTTCCAAGGTGATCAACGGGAAACCAACCAGCGAAAAGTGCAGACGCCTCGTACTGGATGCCATCGAGAAGCTTGATTACCGCGTAAACAGCTACGCGCAGGGACTGAAGTCCAGCAGGACCTGTACAGTTGCGCTTCTGATACCCAATACCGTCAACCCGTTCTTTGCGCAGCTTGTTTATCATATCAATACAGCGCTGCTTCACCGGAACTACCGCATGCTGCTCTGCTGTACAGAGTATGATCCTTCGCTGGAGCAGGAATATGTCTCCATGGTGCAGCAGAATAAAGTGGACGGTATCATCGGGCTTACATTCAATCCGGATATTCAGATCGATCCGGAAATCTCGTTCGTCTCGATTGACCGCGTTATCAACCCGTATACACCGTGTGTCACAAGCGATAATTATGCCGGCGGCGCGCTCGCGGCCGCACAGCTTGCCAGACTCGGCTGCAAAAGCGCAGCGTTCCTCCGCGTCGGCTCACGGCTTGACACCGAGCCAAACAAGCGGAAATCCGGCTTTGAAAACGGCTGTCTGATGCACGGACTTCAATTTGAGACCATGCTGCTCGATGACGGCGATCATAATAATGAATTATTCAGAGAATACCTCGCAGATCATATTCACAGCGGAAAACTGGATTTTGACGGGATTTTCTGTGTGACGGACATGCTCGCCTGTAACATCAGAGCGATATTAAACGACCTTGGATTATCCGCGCCGCAGGATGTGCAGCTGATTGGATTTGACGGGATCCGCCAGTTCGGAAGCGGAGACTATCTCTGTTCTACCATCGTCCAGCCGGTCGAAGATCTCGCAAAAATGGCAGTTGATCTCCTGCTGCTGCGAAATGAGTCTGTGCGCCCGCCTCTTGTCTGTCTTCCGGTTGAATTCGCCGAAGGAGGTACCACGCGAACACCAGAAGGGGGTACCACGTGAACACTAGAAGGGGATACCACGTGAACAATATGAAACGCGATTTATCAAACTGGTGGTACTACTACAAATACTATGTAATCGTCGGTATTTTGCTGCTGGTCTGCCTGATCCGCCTCATTGCGGCTCAGACAGGGCTGTTTCAGAAGAAGCCTGATCTGCAGGTTGCGTACGTCGGAAAACTTCCGCTTCCGGACGACACTGCCGCGGCGCTAAAAGAGGCATTTACCGCCGCAGCCGGCGATTACAACCGCGACGGAATGGTGCTGGTGGAGATCCATCAGTATGTCAGCGGCAATACAGATTTTCAGGGCACCGACATCAGTGAGCAGGCACGCTACGAAGGCGCGTCGGAACTGATGCTTGCTGGTGATATCAATGACTGTGACAGCTACTTCTTTTTGATGGAGTCTCCTGATCAGTTCCAGACAGAATGGCATATTCTGGCGGCACCCGACGGCTCCTGTCCTGATCCGACCGACTACGAAACAGGAGACAAGACAATTCGCTTTGACCAGCTCAGAAGCTTTCAGAACATGGATCTCGGTACTTACACTTCATCCTTGCTGAACATTACTGTCTCAGGCGACAACCGGGAAGTGCTTGACCATCTTTATCTGGGGCGGCGCTGCTTCTACACCACAAAGAAAACGCCAAACAGCACAGAATTAGATCAATTATGGAAAGAATTAATATGAAAAGATACATTTTCCTGACCGCGCTTTCTCTGTTCCTTCTCTTTGCCTTCTCCGGCTGCGGACAAAAAAAAGCTGCCGCAGAGCAGTCTGCGGACAGCAAAGACAGCATCCTGATCGGAAGCGCAGTAAAACTGGACCGCGTCCCGGACGGGTTTTATCCCGACACTTCCAGCGAAGCCCTTGCCGCGAACGGCATGTATTACTACTCATGGAAGCTCGGCGAATCCACCGCCGGGGAAGACACTGAAGACGCGGCAGGTGCTGATTACACAGACGCCCAGATCTATCTTATTACTTATGAGGCCGTGGACGGCGAAGACGCCGCCTCCAAAAATGCTGCATGGCAGGCAGGCGCAAAGCAGCATTATACAATTGAAACAGAGTCAGAAGCATCTGCCGGCGGGCACAGGTGGCAAATGATTTCCTACCGGATCAAAAGCTCAGATTCTCCGTTCACACACGGCATCTCCGCATTCTGCGCAGATGATAATTGTGCTGTCTGCGCGGAACTCTCCTGCTCAGACAGCTACACAGATGATCAGGAAATGGTTCTGAAAGATTTTCTGGAATCTCTTTCCTTTTAAAACCGCTGCAGCACGCCAGCGATATATCACTCATACTTTGTATATCCGTCCAGCACTGTGCATTACCATGTTGAAGATTGAATCTACATTTGGACTGTGCTAAACTGACTACATGAAAGAACAAGTTTTACTATTTGAAATCAATGAAGACACCATCAGGAAGCAGGTACGCAGGGCACTTCTTCCTCTCAGAATCCGTGTCAGAGTTATCGAGAAAGGTCAGTATCACATGACACTCGGAGAACTGGCGGCAAATCTCCCGTCCGCGGATTCAGATGAAGCAAATCCCATTGAAAATCCCCCGCTTGCGGCACCTATGATGGTGCTGGCAGGACTTACATCCTCAAGACTGGACAGCGTTCTAAGGGCTCTTCGCGAACAGCGTGTCAATCTTCCGTACAAAGCAGTACTCACGGCGCACAATGCCGCCTGGACGCCTGCGCAGCTTCTGGATGAACTGATACAGGAGCACGCGCGCATTCAGGAATTACAGAAACAACAGTAATTACACCAGGATACATCCAGAGCCATGGAACATACAACAGCCGTATCCAGAGCTATGGAACATACAACAGCCGCATCCAGAGCTATGGAACATACCATAACCACATCCAGAGCTATGGAACATACCATAACCACATCCGGAGTCAAGAAAATAACATAAACTGCAAAAAGTTGATTGGAAAGCAGGCAGAATGGATACAAGACCGAAAAAGACCGTTGCAGATTCATTATCTGAGACAACTCACATTTTACAGTACCGGGATATCAACGGCGGCAACCGCCTGTTCGGCGGACGTCTGCTGGAATGGATCGATGAGGCGGCAGGCGTGGCCTGCATGAAACACTGCGGAGGCTTCGTGACAACAGCCGCGATTGACAACCTGCGTTTCAAAAAAGGCGCGTCGCTCTATGATATGATTACGCTGATTTCACGCATTACACATGTGGGAAGAACGTCCATGGAAGTGCGGGTAGATACCTATATTCATGATCCCGCGACAGGTCTCCGTCATATGATCAATACGGCATACCTGACCCAGGTCTCTATTGACGAAAATGGAATTCCAAAGGAGATTCCCTACGGTCTGGAACTGCGGACAGAATCAGAGAAAGCCGAGTGGGAGGGCGCGGTAAAACGCATCGAACTTCGCAAACAGAGACGGCTGGAAGGGTATTGAAGGCAAGATACAAGTGTAAGAGGAGCGAAAAAAAACGAAGTGAATTCTCACTTCGCTTTTTTTCGCTCCCCGAGTAGGGTTTGAACCTACGACCCTTCGGTTAACAGCCGAATGCTCTACCGCTGATCTATCGAGGATTACCTAATCAGGCACATGCCTTCAAAACTACATATACAAACCACCGAAAAACTTCTCCACCTGCTGCCTGAGTAAGCCCTCGGTCTATTAGTAGCAGTCAGCTCCATGCATTGCTGCACTTCCACCCCTGCCCTATCTACCTGGTCGTCTCCCAGGGACCTTACTTCCGAAGAATGGGATATCTTATCTTGAGGGGGGCTTCACGCTTAGATGCCTTCAGCGTTTATCCCTTCCAGGCTCAGCTACCCGGCGATGCATCTGGCGATGCAACCGGTACCCCGGCGGCCTGTCCATCCCGGTCCTCTCGTACTAAGGACAGCT
>JAFVEX010000160.1 GCA_017475785.1 Eubacterium sp.
CTCCAGAGTCGCGCTCTGCCGCAGGCTCGCCTGATATGTTTCCTCCTGGACAAAGCTTCTGACTCCACGGCGAAAGACGGCTGTGGCGAGAATTATGACAGTTGCGGCAATCATCAGGCCGTATACAACATTTTTGCGGATCTTTGCCAGATGTACGCGCGCCGCCAGTTTTTCCGGCAGCAGGAGATCCCGCATCAGTTCTTCCGCGCTCTGATACCGCTCCGCAGGGCGCGCTTCTGTACATTTTTGTATGATCCTGACCAGCCCCTCAGAACAATCTGAAGGAATCTGCTTTTTTCCGGATTCTGCGGAGCCTGGCTTTTTTCCGGCTTCTGCGGAACCAGGCTTTTTTCTGGATTTTTGAGACCCATCTGCGTCTTTTTCCAGGACATTTCTGATCTCTGCGGCATCCCGGGGCGTAATCCCAGTCAGAAGAACCTGGGGTGTAATCCCGGTCAGAAGATCCCGGGGTGTAATCCCGGTCAGAAGATCCCGGGGTGTAATCCCGGTCAGAAGATCCCGGGGCGTAATCCCGGTCAGAAGATACCAGAGCGTCATCCCCAGTGAATAGATGTCTGCGCGGGCGTCAACTGCCGCGCCCCGCACCTGTTCAGGCGGCGCGTATCCTCTGCTTCCTGCCGGCTCAGCAGCTCCGGCTCCGCCGACCATGGAAGCAATCCCGAAATCAACGATGCACAGCTGTCCGGATGGGCGGCAGATAATGTTGGAAGGCTTGAGATCCCGGTAGATGACCGGAGGATCCAGCATGTGCAGGTGGTTCAGCATGTCGCAGAGTTGCCGCGCCCAGATCAGCACTCTTTTTGGGTTCTGCGGGCCTTCCCGCCTGACAAGCTCCTCAAGTGTGACCCCGTCAAAGCAGTCCATGACAACACAGATCGCCGTGTCATCTTCAAACAGATCTACAATTCTTGGAAAACCCGGATGATCCAGCCGTCTGATCAGCGCTGCTTCCGCCAGCAAGTGCTGCTTCTTCCACAAATATAATTCCGAAGCAGGATTCTGATCGACTGCTTTCATCGCCCAGTGCCTGTGAAGCTTCAAATCCTCAGCCAGATAAACAGTTGACATGCCGCCTTTTCCCAGAAGACCCAGAATTTTATAGCGGCCTCCGGCAGTCCTTTCCATCTCCATCGGTCTCACCTCCTTTTCCTTTAATTTATGTAAATGGATTATAGTTCTTTTGAATTATGTTGTCAAGACTTATGTTGTTATGGGCTTTAACAAACTTTTCGGTTTTCGTTTTCAGTTTGTTAACATTTTACTCATTCTGCGCACATATTTCATTTTTATACTGAGTACATCAGTTAAGAAATTTACAACGTTTTGTTTTTCTTTTTCATATACCGATTTCGAATCGGGTTCTCCTTCCTAAAAAAAGAGGTTTCCTTACGGAAGCCTCTTTTTTTGTGCTCGCTGCTCCCCTCATGCGTGAGGAACTGGAGAACGGATGTCCGCCCGCGGACTTTGTTGTGTGACGCTTTTGAACGTCTGTTTTTCTGCAAACCGATGTGCCAGTACATCACTTCCCGGCTGCCTTTTTGATTTCCTGAAATACTTCGCTGTATGGGAGACCCGTCTCGCGCGCGATCCGCGCGGCGCTCTCATACTCGGGGTATATGCTTTCTGCCCCATTGTGCAGGCACACCTTCACCTTCGCCTCGCCCCAGCGCGTCTGCACACTCCTGATTTCACGCGGAAGAATGGTCCGCTCCACCCGGATGCGGCGAATGCCGATGCTTGTCGTCTCGGCAAAGATAATGTCTTCCATTTTGCGCACCTTGTCTGCGTCGCAGATGACCTGCAGCTGCCACGCAGGCCTGTTTTTCTTCATATAAACAGGCAGATAATGTGCGTCGCGCGCGCCCGCGTCGAGCAGACGCTCAAGCGTGTACCCGAGCGTCTCGCCCGTGCAGTCGTCAAGATCTGTCTCCAGCTTGAAGATTTCTTCTCCATCAGACCCGCCGGCAGAGGTCTGCTCATTTTTTTCAGCCGGCAAATGGTCTGCCTGTGTCTGAATCAGCATCGCGCGGAGGTAATTTAGCCGCTCATAATCGCGCTTGCCCGCCCCGAGGCCGACTTCCAACACCTGAAAATCCGCCGGAAGGGCAGTCTCTGTAACGAGTGCCGCCGCGATCGCGGCGCCCGTCGGCGTGATGAATTCCCCTTTTACAGTGCTGTCGACAGACAGTCGCAGCGCACTTGCGGTTATGATATTTGCCACCGCCGGGACAGGAACCGGCAGAAGCCCATGCGCGCAGCGTATCGTTCCGGATCCCTCGAACATTGGCGAGACGTATACGCGGGAAACCTGCAGCGCGTCGAAACAGACGGCGGCCGTCACGATGTCAACTATGGAGTCTACCGCGCCCACCTCATGAAAATGTACCTGATCGGGCGTCGTGCCGTGGGCTTTTGCCTCTGCCCTGGCCAGAATCACGAAGATTCGATCCGCAATTTCCCTGGCGCGGTCTGTCATCTCGCACGCAGAGAGAATCTCCCGCACATCCTGCAGCGTACGGTGAACATGCGGTGTTTCATAGTTGTGGCCGTGATCGTGGTGGTGGCTGTGACCATGGTCATGTTCATGATTGTGGTCATGACTGTGATTGTCATGACCGTGGTTGATGTCGTTGCCATAGTCATGATCATGATTGAGGGCATGACTGTGGTTGATGTCGCTGTCATAGTCATGACTGTGATTGTCATGACCGTGGTTGATGTCGTTGCCATAGTCATGACCGTGGTGATCGTGATTATGCCCGTGAGCATTCAATCCCTCATGGATGTGAGTCTCTTCGTGGTTATGTGCATTTCCCTGGCAGTGAGCATCCGGTCCGCCATCGCCATGACTGTGTGCCTCTCCGTGAGCGCAGCCGTGCGCCTCTCCGTACTCGTGGCCGTGACTGTGCGCCTCCCCGTGATCGTGGCCGTGCGCCTCTCCGTGAGCGTAGCCGTGCGCCTCTCCATGAGCGTATCTATGCGCCTCTTCGATCTCATGACTATCTGGCCTGCCAAATAAATATTCCATATCCGCGTCATGATTTTCCAGATCCTCGTCCAGAATGACACGAAAATCACAGCAGTCGATGGACTGCTTTTTCACACGCCTGATTTCCGTCCGGAATCCGCCTGTCGGGATGCTGTCCAGCGCGCGCCGCAAGATCTCCCGATCCGCGCCCAGATCAATCATCGCCGCGGCAAACATGTCTCCGCTGATTCCGGACGCGCAGTCCAGATATAAAATCCGATTATTATCCATGCTGAGTTCCTCTGTTGTCATCGTTTCTTCAGGATCTGTGATTCTCTGCCGCCAGACGGTTGATCTGCGCGGCCAGATATCCCGCTCCGTATCCGTTGTCGATATTGACTACCGCAACGCCGTTGGCACAGGAATTAATCATGGTCAGAAGTGCCGACAGGCCGTGCAGGCTGGCGCCATATCCCACGGAAGTCGGAACGGCGATCACCGGGTTGCGCACGAGCCCTCCGATGACACTGGCAAGGGCTCCCTCCATTCCGGCAACTGCTACCACCACATTTGCCAGCTGGATTTCCTGTGTGTGCGCCAGCAGGCGGTGCAGGCCGCTGACGCCGACGTCAAAGATCCGGTCCACATGCGCGCCAAAAAATTCTGCCGTCTGGGCAGCTTCTTCGGCGACCGGAATATCGGAGGTACCTGCCGTGCAGACCGCGACCTTGCCGATCCGTTCCTTCCCCGGCTTCTCGATCCGCAGTGTTTTTGACACGCTGTCAAATATAATTTCCGGCAAAACAGCTTTTACAATCTCATATTGATGTGCGTCTGCCCGCGTGCCGAGAATCTCTCCATTTGCTTCATATAGTCTGGAAAAAATCGACGCCAGGAACTCATCCGGCTTGCCGCTGCAGTACACAACCTCCGGAAATCCGGAGCGGATCCCACGGTGTGTATCCAGCTTCGCGTAGCCCAGATCCTCCAGCGGCTTCTGCGCCAGCTTCTGCTCTGCCTCCTCCACGGAGAGTTCTCCTCTTTTCACTTTTTCCAGCAGGTCTCTCGTATCCATAAACTGATACCTTCGTTTCTTCTTTATAACATGTATTCGAAATTTGTTTTAAGCGTGGCCGCAGTCACAACCGGGTCCTTTTCCGCGATCCGGTTTGAGAAAATTTCAGTTGAGCACCACCCGTCGTAGCCGGTCTGTTTTACGGCGTCGATCCATCTTTTCAGCGGGATATCGCCTTCTCCCGTCCAGACGTCGCGCAGCACATTCTGATCCGGTATCGTGCCCGGCTCACAGCGGATTCCGTCGCAAATATGCACCATCTTAATCAGTTCCTTCGGGATGGACGCGACAAATTCGGGCGTTTCTCCGGTCGTCCACATATGCCAGAAATCAATTACGATGCCGACGTTCTTTTTCCCCGCTGCCTCAATCACCTTCAATGCCTGCGATATTTTGCAGAGCGGTACCCACGCCAGCGGCTCTATGTAAAGTTCCAGCCCGTAATCTGCCGCGATATCCGCCGCCTCCGCCACATTTCTGGCTGTCCGCTCTATCAGTGCGTCTTCCGGCTCTCCCAGCAGACCGCGGTAGCGCGTGTCCGTATCTTTCAGCACTCCCGCGTGGAAATCCTGCACAACCGAAAGATCAGAGGGACCCGTGCAGATCTGAACCATCGAGGCGCCGATGCCGCTGGCAGTCTCACAGGCCTTCCGGACATCTTCAATATAAGACGCATGCGCGTCTCCCTGCCGCTCGATGTTCTGAAGCGCGCCGATCGCCGCCACTTCCATGTCTCCCAAAAGCGGCCGCAGCTGCTCAATCCGGTTGCCCGCGTCCAGATATCGGAACAGCTTGTCAATCTGTATCTCAACACCCTGAAAACCAATCTCTCTCGCAATTTTGATTTCTTGCACCACATTACAGTGCAGGGTCGCTGTTGAATTCATCGCAATCTTCATATCGATTTTTCCTCCGGCATTTGCTTTTTTACTCTGCAGACTATGCACATTCATCGAACACTACCATGATACTATGAAAACCTTCCTGATTCAACCGCAAGAACCCTGTGTCACCTTGCAGGGCCGGAATCCGGGGTCATCGAAAGCTCTGCCCCATCAGAATCCTGCCCTTTGGAATCCTGCCCCATCGAATTCCTGCCCCACGGAAATCCTGCCCCACGAAAATCCTGCTCCATGAAAATCCTGCGCATTCAATTTCCGTTTGATTTCAGGGGGCTCCTGTGCTAGAATCATTAGACGCCGACGTATTTAACGAATCATATCATATGATGCTTGAGGAAACGCTGATTTAATCCATCACCGCTCAGCTCCCGGGATCAGACCGGCTCGAATTAATCAGTGTTTCCTTAAATTCCGCGGCGCAATCCGTGAGTTCGAAACCATCCTCACGTAAAACAAAACTAAGGAGAAATTTTATCATGAAAAACACACGTCTGCATCTGTTGACACAGGCGGCTATGATTGCTGCCATCTACGTTGTAATCACCTACGTTTTCTCGGCGTTCTCGTTTGGAGAAATACAGGTACGCATTTCGGAGGCGCTCACAATTCTCCCGGTATTTACGCCGGCGGCTGTACCAGGGCTCTTCATTGGATGCCTGATTGGAAATCTTCTTGGCGGCGCGCTTCTCCCGGATATTATTTTTGGAAGCATCGCTACGCTGATCGGCGCCTTTTTCACGCGGAAGCTCCGGCATTCGCACCCGGTTCTGGCACCGGTACCGCCGATTCTTTCCAATACCATCATCGTTCCGTTTATTCTGCGGTTTGCTTATGGAATCGCGCTTCCGATCCCGTTCATGATGCTGACGGTCGGCATCGGCGAAGTGATCTCCTGCGGCGCGCTCGGCCTCGTCCTGTACTACGCGCTGCGCGGGTATCGCAAAACCATTTTCAACGCCGGCTGAGCTGTGATGCCGGGATGTTTTCGCGCCATATGATTGTGACCTGACAGAGAAGCCGGGATTGCATCAGACGTATCAATTGTGGTAGAGTGTAACTGTTAGCGCGTACACATTCGCCTGCCACAAATGATTATTTGAAAAGGAAACTCAGATCATGAAACCATATGCCGAATTAACCAAAGATGAACTTGCAGTTCTGATTAAGCAGCTGAAGAAAGAATACAGCAATTACCAGGCGCTTGGCCTGTCGCTGGATATGAGCCGCGGCAAGCCCTGCAAGGAGCAGCTCGACCTGTCCATGGGCCTGATGGACGCGCTGGATTCGGATGCCGATCTGTACTGCGACGACGGCACTGACTGCCGGAACTACGGCACGCTGACGGGCATTCCGGAGGCAAAGGTGCTTCTGGCTGACATGATGGAAAACAATCCCGATGATATCATCATCTACGGAAATTCATCCCTGAATGTCATGTACGACACCGTATCCCGCGCGTACACGCACGGAATCATGGGCAATACGCCGTGGTGCAAGCTGGACCGGGTCAAATTCCTCTGCCCGTCGCCGGGATATGACCGCCACTTCGCGATCACAGAATACTTCGGGATCGAAATGATTCCGGTCGCCATGACGCCGGACGGCCCGGACATGGATCACATTGAGCAGATGGTGCGCGAGGATGAGGCTATCAAGGGTATCTGGTGCGTCCCGAAGTACTCGAACCCGCAAGGATACTCCTACTCTGACGAGACCGTGCGCCGCTTTGCCCGCCTGGAGCCCGCCGCGAACGATTTCCGCATTTTCTGGGACAACGCCTACGGCATGCACCACCTGTACGACACAAAGCAGGATTACCTGATCGAGATTCTGGCGGAGTGCAAGCGCGCCGGAAATCCGGACCTTGTGTACAAATTTGCCTCTACGTCGAAGATCACCTTCCCCGGAAGCGGCATCGCGTCTCTCGCGACTTCGCCGAATAATATGAAGGACATCCTGACGCAGCTGCAGCGCCAGACCATCGGACACGATAAGGTCAATCAGCTCCGCCATGTGCGGTTCTTCGAAGATATTCACGGCATGGTTGAGCACATGAAGAAACATGCTGACGTCATCCGCCCGAAATTCGAGATGGTCGAACAGATTCTCGAAGAGAATCTCGGCGGCCTGGGCATCGCGACCTGGACCAACCCGCTCGGCGGTTACTTTATCGGTTTCGACACCCTGCCGGGCTGCGCGAAAAAAGTCGTCAGCCGCGCGAAAAAAGCTGGCGTCATCATGACGAAGGCCGGCGCGACCTGGCCGTACGGCAAGGATCCGTGGGACACCAACATCCGCATCGCGCCGACATATCCTTCCAAGGAAGATCTGGAAAAAGCGGCGCGGCTGTTCACACTGTGCGTGAAGCTGGTCAGCGCCGAGAAGCTCTATAAAGATATGATCGCCGCCGAGGAAGCGGCGGCCGCAAACACTGCCGGTACTGCTGAATAAGTTTAATATTGCCGCGGCTTTTCGCCGCGGCAATTTTGTTTCAGGCCAGAATACTCTCCAGAATCTCTGCGGCGTCCTCGACACAGCCGCGGCACGAGCGAAGCTTCGGCCCGCCGGCTGCCCCGCGCAGCTCCAGACAGTTGACCGACTGATTTTTCTCCGTAAAAATACGTTCCAGCTCGGCAATTTTGTCTGCGGCGTCATTACCGTACAGATCCTGCAGGACAAGCTCCGCGCCGAGAACCGCTCCGCACTTCACCTTGCGCCCGCCGGAATAAGGCGCGGCGATTTTCGCCGACTCCTGCTCCGATTTGCCGGTTACGTCATGATACGCGCAGTAGACTGCCTGCGAACAGCTGAGTCCCGAGCCGTGACGCTTCGCTGCCTCTTCCTTCTTTCCCATAGTGTACCTCCTGACTGCTGCATTCATATCATCTGTTGTCTATTGTACGATTATGTCATATCATCAGACATCGAACCTTCATGATTTCATGATTTTGTGTTTACATATTTTACACTGTTCTGTGCCTGCTGTCAATTTGTCCGGAGAGCAAAACCGTATGACATCTCCTCTATGATTTGAAAGCCAGTTTGTTTCATAGTATAATATACCCGTTAACAAAGGCCTCTGGCATCGTCAGTCCGCTCACATTGTTTTATGTCGCTCTTCAAGGAGCATCGTCATGAAAAAGCTTCCGATCGGTATCCAGGGATTTGAAAAGCTGATCACGGATGATTTTTTATATATCGACAAAACCGATTTGATCTATCAGCTTGTTCACCTGAATGTTTCCTACTTTCTGAGCCGTCCGAGACGATTCGGAAAAAGTCTGCCGCTTTCTACTCTGAAGGCTTATTGGGAAGGAAAAAAGGATCTGTTTCAGGGACTGAAGATCGAGGAGCTGGAACGTGCCAATCTGGAAAGCTGGAAAATTGAGGAGGGGTGATGCCCCTCCTCAACGCTTTTCATTATCAGACATAATTAACGGTCAAGTCCCAGTTCCAGATCCATAAACTCATACGCCATTTTCGCGTACTCAAACGGGTTTGCTTTTGCGGGATCCTGTTCCGCTTCTACAATGATCCATCCTTCGTAACCGATTTCATCCAGTTTTCTGAAAATCGCAGGAAAATCAACACAGCCTTCCGGATCACCAGGGACAGTGAAGCATCCTTCCCGGACTGCCTTCAGGAATGGCCATCTGCCCTGAATCGCCCTGTCGCGCACCGGCTTCCGCATATTTTTCAGATGAACATTTCCAATTCGATCCGGGTACTCATGCAAAATCTCCAGTGGATCTGTTTCCGTAAACACCCAGTGACCGGTATCATAGCAGAGATATACCAGTCCCTTTTCTGTCTGATCCAGCAGACGGCGTGTCTCTTCAAGCGTCTGCACGCAGGTGCCCATGTGGTGGTGGAAACTGGCACGGATGTGATAGGAATTAGCGAGTTCTCCAAGTTTGTTTAAGCCTTCGCACATACGGGAAAACTCATCATCTGTCAGTACAGCTTTTTCGTCAAAAATCGATTTTGTCTGATCTCCCTGAATGGAATAGGACTGCTCAGAAATATTGACTGCGCCTGCGCCCATTGCTGACAGGAACTCCAGTTCTTTGATAAACTGCTCACGAACTTCTTCATAAGGCCTGGTTCCCAGAAACGAAGAGAACCATTTTGAAGATATTGTCAGGCTGCGAAGATCCAGTGCTTTTTTTAACACTTTCAGATCCGTTGGAAATTTATGACCCACTTCACATCCGCGAAATCCTGCCAGACGAATTTCCGAGATACATTGCTCGAACGTATTCTGATCTCCCAGTTCCCACATATCGTCATTTGTCCATCCGATCGGAACGATTCCCAGACGAATTTCCCTGTTTTCAAACATAATAACCTCTTTTCCAGCTTTTGTAAAAATCCGGACGAAGCCTCACCGCTCCATCCGGATCTTCGTAACATTCTCTGAATTGATAACCCGTTGTCGTTTCTGACTTCAATTCACTTCTGAACAGAAGTGTCTGCTATGGTCAGTTATAGAAAGCCGGACGTTTTGCGCCTTTAATCGGCTCAATCGCCTTTGTCTGCTGTGATTTAACCATTGCATCACATGTAATTGCCGCAAAGTAGCCGTCCCATGCGTTCGGTCCGTTTACCTCTCCCTTCAGGCTTGAATCGATCCAGTCCTGAATCTCAGTATCGTAGGCGTCATTGAAGCAGCGCTTCCAGTCGGTCTCGATTTCGACCATCTTCTTCTCTCCCTGGCGAACCAGCGGGAAGGATGGCTCTGCTTTTTCAAGTTCGCCGTTTTCGCAGACAATCTTGCAGCGCACTTCATATCCATAGATTGAATTAACAAAGCAATCTGTCGTGACCACAATGCCGCTCTCTGTACGAAGGATAAAGAACTGCGGATCCTGAAGGTTCCCGTGCGTATTGCGCGTCTGCCTGGGGAAAATTGCCTGCGCGGAGACATACTCCTCGTTGATCATCCAATGCAGACAGTCGATCTCGTGAATGTGCGTGTCTGTGACTGCCATTGGTGTATCGTAGCTTTCCGGAACCTCCTGCGCTCTGACGGAATTGTGGATCATCAGCGCGTTGCCATACTTTCCGGAATCCAGCAGTTCCTTAAGCTGACGGAAGCTCTTGTCATAGCGGCGCATAAAACCAACCTGAACCAGATGTTTTCCGCCTTCCACCTCTGCCTCAACAACCTTCAGCGCATCTGCAGCTGTTGTCGCAAGCGGCTTCTCACAGAAGATGGGCTTCCCTGCCTTTACGGCTGTCATAACTGTGTTTGCATGCGCCGGCGGGATGCTTGTACAAATGATTGCGTCTACATCAACTGCGTTAATCAGTGCTTCTTCACTGCTTTCAACCCGGGCACCGCAAATCTCAGCGGCCTTTTTCGCACCTTCTTCGAATACATCATATACTGCGACGACTTCACCTCGCTGCAGACGCTCTGTAATACGTGTAATATGTTCTCTGCCGATCGCGCCTGTACCGATCACGCCGATTCTTAATTTGCTCATTGTCTTCTCCATTCTGCTTTCTAAAAATTTCAGCCAAGTAATTCTCTCTCAATCCGCTCACGTGCTTCCGGTGCCTGTATATCCATCTTTTCCGGGAATCCGAAATAGGACACGCATGCGATATTGTCTCCACCCGCTTTCGGGGCATCTGGCTTCAGCTGCTTATTTGCGAAATCCATCTCCCGCAGGGTCTGGAAAATCGTATCAAAATCAACTTCGCCCTCGCCCATTGCCAGATGCTGGTGAATTGTCATGTCCGCCCGGCCTCTCAGGTTCAATGTGCCGGGATTTGTAATATAGCGGCAGTTCTTCTCCTGATTGTAGGTATCCGCAAACAGCACGTGGGTCAGCTCATCACCCGCGTAGTTCAGCATGTGCTTTACATCGCCTTTCCCCTGATCATAGAAGAAACCGTGAGGGGAGGAATACACGTAGCCAAGGTTTTTCGATCGGAAGGACTTAACCATGTCGCAAGTCTCGTCATTCAGTTCGCAGAAGTCATACGGATGTGACTGAATCTCGACGCGGAGACCTTCCCGCTCGATAATCGGAAGCAGTTCTTCCATTGACCGGTACCACATTCCGTTGCAGATCTCAGGCTGGTTTGGATCACCGGAAAGTTCTGTATTGATAACCGGCACACCCATGTTGACCGCGATCTCGATCATGCGCTTCCAGTTCGCAACGGCCATCTTTCGCTGCTCTTCTGTCGGCCCACTCCATCTGTAGACAACGATAAAGGAAGAAATCTCCACACCTGTCTCACGCAGTGCCTGACGGTATTCCTGCTCTACCTCTTTAGAGAACAGCGGGTGCTTAAAAAATGGATTGATCTGCGCGTGCGGCGACTGCTCAATGTACTTATAACCCCAGTCCGCAATTTTGTGTACCATCCAGTTGATGCTTGTCGGGCCGCCGTCTTTTCCCATCTGTCTCGCAACTACATCCGCGTCAAAAGCAATCTTCATTTGAATACTCCTTTCATTCTCTGCTTATTATTCTCTGTTCAGCTCCATTTGCTCCGATCTCTCAGTGCATCCTTGAAATTTTCCACGTTGTCCTTGTTGACAAACAGTGTACCTGAGTCGTTGATCTTTTCCGGCCTGGAACCATCCTCCCAGTACTCACAGATCCACTGTGCTGCCTGCCAGCCCATGCGATAGTAGTTCTGGCTCATGGTTCCATAGACCTTGCCTTCTCTGATCAGATCCAGAACTTCTTCGGTATCATCCATGGACATGATGGTAAGTCCATCCAGTCTGCCCATTTCTTCTGCGACCTGCGCCGCGCCGATCGCGCCTGAGGGCGCTACATTCGCAGCAACATTGACATCCGGATATGTGGTCAGAAGGTTCTGCCACAGATCAACCGACTTCTGCAGATCATCGTTGTTTTCTTCAAGGGAAAGCTCCTCGTATCCGTCAACCTTTTCAAAGACACTGCGATATCCGTTAACGGAATCTACCACTGATGAGTTCGTGATGGTTGATCCAACATAAACAACCTTCGGATCCGTATCTCCCAGCTTTTCCATTACTGCGTCCGCTGCCATCTGACCCAGAACCTCAGCATCTGTCCCGATATAGGAGAAATACGGTGCTTCCATACCACTGCCCGCATTAACCAGAATGACCGGGATGCCTGCCGCGTCAGCTTTCTCCATAACACCGACCATTGCTTCCGGATTCAGTCCACAGGTGATAATTCCGTCTGCTTTCTCGGAGATCGCGATCTCAATCTGCTTGATCATGGAATCAACATCGATATTTGCAGGTCCGACCCAGTCGCCGGTAAAACCATATTCTGCAGCAGCATCGTCAAACCCCTCCTTCGAAACAAGCCAGACATCACTCGCCAGAAGTGGTGTGACATAAACAATATGAAGATCCTCCGCTTTCTTGCCGCCCCCGCCGGTCAGGCCGCTTTCGCTTCCGGAAGCAGAGGAAGTGCTGCCTGCCGAGGATGCAGAAGATGTCTTTTCATCTGCTACAGACTTAACAGCAGAACACCCTGTTAAAGCAGTTGCCGCCATCAGTGTGAGAGCCGTTATCAAAGCTGCGATACGTTTTTTCATGTTCCTTTATCCTCCTGTTTTGTATAGAATATTTATTTAAATCTGTGTCCTTTCTTTCAGGAAAAATATATAATCGCCGGCCATCTTTTCGACAAATAACAATCTGGCAGATGCTCATGTCATCATCTTTTTATTTCTGGACGGCGGGATCCGGGTGATTATGATTCGCTCAGCGCAACCGCCTCCATCAGAGACTGCTCACTCGCGTCCTTCTTGTCAACTTCTCCCTGAATCTTTCCGTCACGCAAGATCAGAAATCTGTCACAAAGCATCAACAGCTCCGGCATCTCGGATGAAATAACAACGATGCACATACCCTGATGAGCCAGATCGTTGATTATTTTGTAAATTTCAGCCTTTGCGCCTACGTCGATGCCGCGGGTCGGTTCGTCCAGGAAAAGCACATCCGCGTCTGTGGCCAGCGCCCTGGAGATAATCACCTTCTGCTGATTCCCTCCCGACAGAGATGTGATTTTCACCTCTGAACCAGGTGCCTTGATGCGCAGATAGTCAAAAAACTTCTTTACTACTTCTGTCTCCTTATTCCGCTGGATGAATGCGTTTTTGGAAATCTTACTAAAAATGGAGAGTGTCATGTTCTCCCGGATGGTCATGTCACCGACATAACCATCTGTCTTGCGATCCTCACTGACCATAAACAGGCCGTTGGCGATCGCCGCTTTCGGATCTTTGTTGTTGACCTTTTTTCCGTGAATTTTGATTTCACCGGAGGTCATTGGCAGCGCGCCGTAAATAGCCCGAAGCAATTCGCTTCTGCCTGAACCCACCAGACCTGCCAATCCGACGATTTCGCCCTTTCGCGCCGAGAAAGAGACTCCGTTGATGATGTTCTTGCTGGCAAACGGGTGCGGCACGACGACATCCTGCACTTCGATCGCCACATCGCCCAGCGTCTTATCACTATCCGGAACATAACTGCCCATCTCTTTTCCGATCATATCCGCAATGACCTTTTTGGGCTCGATCTCTGCTTTCCCGTATTCCGAGACGACTTTCCCATTCCTCATAACGATAATTCTGTCAGAGATCTCAAATACCTCTTCCAGCTTGTGAGAGATATAGATACAGGCAATCCCGCGGTCTGTCAGCTGATGGATTACCTTCATCAGACCGGCAGTCTCTTCCAGGGTAAGCGCCGCTGTCGGCTCATCTAAAATCAATATCTGCGGATCTGAGACAAGCGCCCGCGCAATACAGATCAGCTGCTGCATACTGGCGTTCAGACTGCGCATTTTAATATCGACATCTATATCAACACTTAATTCCTGCAGCTTCTCACGGGCTGTCTGTTTCAATTTTTTCCAGTCAATCAGGCCATTGGCCTTTTTTGGCCAATGCCCGAGCATGATATTTTCAGCGGCTGTCATATCCAGCTGGATGTTCAGCTCCTGGGGAATCATAGAAATACCGACACGCTCAGCATCCTGCGCATTCATTATTTTCACTTCTCTGCCATCTATGGAGACGCTTCCGGTGTAGGAACCATATGGATAGGTTCCGCTCAGAATTTTCATCAGCGTAGATTTTCCTGCTCCGTTTTCTCCGCAAAGGGAGAGCACCTCTCCACTGCTGAGCGTCATCGAAACGTCATCCAGAGCAATTGTTCCGGGAAATACCTTCGTCACTTCTTTTACAACCAGGCGTTGTTCTGACATTTTTCTTCACCTCGTTTCTTTCATACACGATTGGTCAGGCACCTTCTTTGCCGGCTTTCTCCAGATTCTTCAGATCCGCCCGGATCGAACGCTCTTTCCGATACTGATCCAGAATTACCGCGCCAATCAGAATCAGTCCAATGACTACCTTCTGCCAGTAAACCGAAATCTTCATGAGTGTCATACTATTTTCCAAAATGTTCATGAACAATGCGCCGATGACCGTTCCAAGGACGGTGCCGCTTCCTCCGTTCGCGCTGGTTCCACCGATGATGACGCAGGCGATAACCGTCATTTCAAAACCTTCGCCGGTACTCGCCTGTCCGCTTCCGAGGCGGGCAGACATCATGACACCTGTAAATGCCGCGCAGACCGCCGTAATCACATATGCCGCCATGCTGGTTGCCTGTGTCTTGATACCTGAAATTCTGGCCGCTTCGACGTTTCCTCCAACCGCGTAAAGGGAGCGTCCGAAGGTTGTCTTCGTCATGGCGATGTGCGCAATTACCGAAAGGATGACTGCTATGATTACGATCATAGGGATATTGAAAATATATGTCTGCTCCAGTGCCTGAAAAGTCTTCGGAAGCGGATACACTGCAACGCCCTTCGTCAGGATATAGACAATTCCTCTTCCGATGTACTGTGTTCCCAGTGTTACGATGATCGGAGAAATTTTAAGATAAACAACAATCAGTCCGTTAAAGATTCCGATGATAAATCCGACCAGAAGTCCCAGCAAAACTGCCACAAACACGGGAGCGCCAGCCTTGGCAGCCATTGCCGATACTGTACCGCCGACCGCAAGCGTTGAACCGACTGAGATATCAAGCCCGCCGGCGATGAATACCATCGTCATGCCAAGTCCTGTGATCAGCGTAAAACCAGAAGACCGGAAGACATTTACCAGATTGCTGCCTGTGATAAATGACGAGTTGATAATCGTAACAAAAATAACGAATGCGATCGTCACCAGAATGACACCGCTTTCCTGCATTTTTAAGAATCGCTTGAATGCGTTTTCCTGTTTCATCTCTACCTCCTGTTGTGAATGATGGTTCTGTTATGAATGATGGTTCTTCTACCGGCACCATGGTACGGATAACCGAACCACAGATCTCCTTGCGTGTTAAGCACGATTGATTGATTGTATTCTCTCACAGATCAGGATTTTTCCAATCACGAAACCCGACTGTTTATTTACCATTTCTGACTTTCCCTCAGATAATTTTTTCGCTGCACGAAATCTTCCAGAGGCTCTTTTATTCACCAGAATAGATCATTTGTCCGTGTTTTTGTTGATTTTTTACAGTTTTTTGCGTTCTTTCTTCCCTTTTGGATTATAAAATTGTAAATAATATACAAATTCCAGCGTGATAATTTATTACCATTTTTGTCATTCATTGCACAATTTGACTTTACTGAAATTAAGGAAACTGGCCATTGACATATATCGATGAACTACATCTGTTCAACTATCTTCACCCTGGCTTGCCGCAATAATAAGTTTTCCTATTGTAAAGCGCTGTAAGGCGGCAATATAATGGAAATACAAAGTGGCACTACGATTTTTATGAACCGCTGTTCCGATCATTATTCTGCATACTGTTAATTTCTATGAACAAAAAAGGAGATCATTATGAGTCAGTACACAGATCCCCCCGGCCGAATCCTGAACCGCTCAAGATTATTCTTCTACACACCAAGTCAGCTCGCAGTAAAGTCTCTGTTCTACCTTCATCATCTCGGGGATGTTTATTGCGACTCCACTTATATCGTGGAACGAGACCGGTTTGACTCCTATCTTGTAATGTATCTCCTGGATGGCAAAATGATGGTGAAAACCTCCGGTGGGAGAAAGGTTGCGGAAGCCGGAGATCTCATCTTTATAGACTGCTATCTTCCTCACATGTACAAATCACTGTCGCAGACCATTCATTTTTACTATATCCATCTGGACGGCCTTTCCAGCAAGGATTTTTATACGCAGTTCTCTCAGGAGTATGGAAATGTTTTTACACCGGATGAGCACCAGAAGCAAACTATGAGCACTGCAGAAAATCTCTTTAATCTGATGATGTCTGCCACAGGCTCAACACTGCCAGACGAGCACAGGCTCTCCGTGTATATTCATATGCTCCTGAACTACCTGGTATCATTCCGATCAGAAAAAGCATTGAAAACAAAAGAAATGGTAAATGAGACAATTGATTATATATCGTCACACCTGACTGAAGAAATCACAGTACAGCAGCTGGCTGACCTGAATCACCTTGATGTTTCGTATTTTTCGAGAGTATTTAAGAGCCATACGCATTCCAGCCCGATCCGCTACATTAATGCCAGACGGATCGACCGCGCGAAAATGCTGCTGGCTACCAGCAAGTTATCAACTGAACAGATCGCAGAACAGACCGGCTTTAAGAATTTAACCACTTTCTACAGAACATTCAAAAACATAACCGGCACAACTCCAAGAGCATTTGAGGCGTTCTAAGTTCTAAGGAAGAACTTCTCGAGGCTGACGCCATACCCGCCATATCAAAAATGAGCCCCTGCCGTGTGGCGGAGCTCATTTTTTGTGCATTTATTCATTTGTTTAGTTCGCCAGATAGACGTGGGCGTTCATCGTTCCGAGCGCCTCACACACCGCGTGTTCATTGACAAAGATGTCGATGCGGTTGCCCTTGATCGCGCCGCCGCAGTCTTCTGCAGTGAAGACGTGACCGCCTATGATGACCTGCGTGCCATATGGGATCACGTTCGGATCCACCGCGATGGTGCGGCCCTGGATGAGCGGGGCGCCTGTCGCAGACTGTCCCGCGTTGCTGCCGTTGCAGAGTTCACACGGGCAGTAGTACGTGATCTTGAACTCGCCGAGTTCTTCGCCGTACATCTCGATGGTTGCGTTCTGGTCACCAATATCACTGCTGAAGTCTACGACTTCCTCATACTCATCTTCAAGGACGCGCGTCGCCCAGACTGCGTCTGACGACAGCACATGGCCAAAGGCAATTCCGCGGCTCTCATTCATCGCCTCGATGGTGCCGCCGTCTCCCGCGTAGATTACGACGTGGTAGACGACACCATTCTGCGCGTAGAAAATCAGGTCGCCCGGCTCTGCTTCTTCTACCGGTATCTGCATGCCGTACTGCGACTGCTCTCCGGATGTCCTCGGAAGGCTGTAGCCGTACTGGGCGTAAATGCTCTGGACAAATCCTGAGCAGTCTGCGCCGCTGGTCAGGCTCGTGCCGCCCCATACATACGGGTTCCCGACAAACTCCGCCGCATAGGATACGAGCGAATCACGGATCCTGCCGCCCGGCTGTCCCGGCATCGGCGAAGTCCTCGTATAATAACAAGCCTGATTCTCGTCAGGTTTGATCACTTCCTCTGCCGTACTGAAGTTTGCCTCGCCTTTTTCTTTCACCGCGTAGTAGACGGGATACTTCTCCTGGTCGATTTTCGCGAGCGGATCGACTTCCGACTCCTCTGCGTCAGCGGCGAGCGCCTCGCCCAGCGCTGCGTCGGAGGCCGGTGTTTCGTCATCTTCGGCCGCGGCGCCATCTGTCCCGGCGCTGCCTGCGTTGTCCACCCCGGCGTTGTCCGCGTCGTCTGCCTCTGCGCTGCCCGCGCCGTCTGTATCTGTACTGCCGGTACCTGCCGCGGCGGTATCAGACCGCTTCGTCCTGACAGAGCCGTCATCCGTTTCTACAGTAATCTCGGCGACGTCACCGCTGTTACTGTCCGAACCTGCTAACTCGATCACTTCTCCGGAATCTGTCTGAATCTCTACATCCATCTGATCCGTTTCTTTACTGTTCTCTGCCCCTGAAGCTGCCTTTTGGGCTTCTGATTTAAGAATATTTGCCTGCAGGGAAGTCGCGCCTGCGTCCGGATGGTCCGCCTCGTAGGAGGTCTCATCCTTCTGCAGCAGCTCATTTTTGACAAATCCGCGCACATCTGCAGATTCC
Organism: Eubacterium sp.; assembly: GCA_017475785.1. The sequence continues at coordinate 18,180 of JAFVEX010000160.1, forward strand.
ACATAGACCCAGTCATTTCCCCGGTCCGCGACGATATAAAGGAGCCCGCCCGCCGGAACCGTGCCGATGATACGGCTCTCGTCGTCCTTGCTCTCCCGGATGTTTACCTTCTCCGACGCGATTGCGTAATCCTTCGGAATCAAGGTCTGCTCAACAGTCGCCTTCAGGAAATAATAAGCGCCGTTCTCTTCCGGCCCCACTTTGGCTTTTGCCATCTTTACGTCCGGGGACAAAACCGTCTCCAGCTCGCCGGTATCCGGATTCACCTTCGTCTCCTGGCAGGTTTCCAGAATCTCCTGCGCGCGTCTGCCGGAATACAGGTCTTCGTCTTTTACAAATCCGCGCACATCTCCGGACTCCACATACATCCAGGTGATATCTGTCTCGATCTGCTCCTGAACGACTTCGCCGTTTTCCTCGGCAAGCGCCGCGACTCCATGCGTGCGGATCTCGCCCTCCGGCGTTTCCTTCGCGCCGGCGTCACTTTTCAGCACATAGCAAAGACCGTGCTTCGGGAGCGTGCCGACAACCTTCGCGTCCTCTCGCATTTCCTCCAGGATTTCCGTGCCTTTTTTCTTGGCGAACGCATATTTCCTGGAGACAGTCCAGAAGCGGAAATTATCCACGATAACGGGAGCGTGGACGATCTGCTGGCCGGCAACAAGCTGCTCGTTGGTGGAGATCTCAACCTTTTTCTCCTCTTCCGTCAGCTCTTCCTCTTCTTCCTCCTCGTCCTCTTCTTCCTCTTCGGGATCCTCAAGGAAATCGATCGAAGTTTCTTCTTCCGTAGTTTCCAGAAGACCCAGACTCTGCGTCTCTTCTTCCTCTTTCTCTTCTTCTGATTCTTCTGTGGGCGTCTCTTCCGCGGTTTCGTCCGGGTTTTCCGGTGCCGGCGTCTCCTCCGCTGCTTCCGCCTCGGGATCTGCCTTCTCTTCTTCCTGAAAACCCTTCTGATCAGACGACTCTAAGGCGCCGGTATCCCCCGCGCCATCTTTTTCGTCTTCTTTTTTCTCTTTTTCTTTTTCTTCTTCTGATTCTTCCTCGGCTTCCGTCTTCTCCCCTGACGGATCCGTTTGGGAATCACTGACTACAGAATCGCTGCTGACTGCAGAATCTGCCGAAACATCATCGGCAAATACCGCTGCAGGCTGGCTCAGCAGAAGACCGGCTGTCAGCAATCCTGCCATCCATTTCTTCCATTCCTGTCGCTTCATTCTGCTTTTAATAACCTCAATATTCTATTATTTATTCCCCTTGTAAATATTTTGTAATATTTACGTTCTCATAGTAACACCTTTTTTTGGTTTTGTCACCCACAAAATATTAAAAATTGAAAGTTTTTTGCATTTATTTCTATAAATGCGCAGAATGATCCGACAAAAATTCCCCTGTATCATTTCCTCTTTCTGAGTTCTTCGATCATCAGAGGCAGAATCTGCTTCGCGTCGCCGACAATCCCGATGTCGGAAACCGCGAAAATCGGAGCGTCCTCATCTTTATTGATAGAAATGATGTATTTGCTGCCGGACATTCCGGACACATGCTGGGTCGCGCCGGACACACCGCAGGCAATATAAAGATCAGGTGCCACGATCTTGCCTGACTGACCCACCTGGTGGGTGCGGTTGATCCATCCGTTTTCAATTGCAGGGCGGGTCGCGCCGACAACGCCTCCCAGAACCTCCGCAAGCTGCGCGCAGAGGGCAAAATCTTCCACGGTACCCATGCCGCGCCCGCCGGTGACGATGATTTTTGCGTCTTCCAGTTTTGCGGTCTCACCGGCCTCTTCGATCGCTTCACGTATCTTCGCGAATACTCGTCCCTCCGGAAGTTCCGCGTCGACTGCAGTGATTTCCGGCACCTCCTCCGGCGCCTCATAGCTGCCCCCGCGCACACTTATGACTGCCGATGCCGTGTCAATCAATATTTTTTCCTGTATCGTCCCGCTGTAAACCGGGCGGAGAGCCGCGATTTTTCCGCCTGTTACTTCAATCCGGATCGCGTCATTGACAGAGCCGGCATTCAGGCGTGCCGCGATTCTGGGCGCAGCGAGCTTGCCCAGCGTCGTCGCGGCCAGCAGCACGATATCCGCGCCGGTGCTCCTGGCGCGATCTGTGACCGCCGCTGTCACTGCATCCTCTTCCAGAATTCCTTCCGCCGTATTTACAGAAATGAGATCGGTTTTTGCTCCAATTGCTTCCGCTGCCCGGATCAGCTCGAGGCTCGCGCCGGCAGGCGCGCCGTCCTTCATCTCAATATACAGTAACGCCTTCATCCTGTGTTTCCTCCTTAGCGTTTTTTTCCAAACCTTTTTCCACGCAGCCAATCCGGCCGGTCTCACAGTACCTTGTCGGCCGCAAGCTGCCCGAACAGCTTCGCGACTGCCTCCGCAGGGTCATCCTCCTGGATTTTTATGCCTGCTTCTCTCTTCGGCGGCTCCTGAACGCCAAGATACGTCACTTTTGGCGACAGATCGTTCTCCGCAAGGGAGAACTCCCCGATCTGCATGGACGGAATTTTTACCTTTCTTGCGGCAAGCTTGCTCTTAATCGTCGGATAGCGGGGATCGTAGTCCGGTTTGGAAACCGTCAGAACCGCCGGCACGGAGGCATCCAGAATGAGGTAGCCTGCGTCCAGTTCCTTCTTTAGCTTCAGCACGCCTTCTTCCTCGCGCACTTCCACGACATCTGTGACAAACGGAAGGCCGAGCTTTTCTCCGAGCATCTCACCGAGCTCTCCGCCTATGTAATCGGTCGACTCCCTTCCGCAGAGAATCAGGTCAAAATCTGATCCCTTTTCTTCCTGGATTCTGCGGATTCCTGCCGCCAGAAGATTTGCCGTCACGGAGGCGTCCGCCGCGCTGACGCCGTCTGTCGAAATGTGATACGCGTTTGCCGCGCCGACCGCAAGGGCGTTTTTCAGACAGATTTTATCTTCTTCTGCCCCAACTGTCAGGACAGACACCGTGCCGCCATTTGCCTCGACATAGCGGACGGCCAGCTCCTGCGCGTATGTGTCAAAGGCGTTACCCTGCGGATCCGCGTGGGACAGATCGGGCGTGCCGTCTGCGCCGAGACGGATTTCAACCGAATCGTCTGGAACCTGCTTCATGCACACTAATATTTCCATATATCCTCCTTTTGCGCTGTAATCATTTTACAGTTTTCCGATTGCCGCGCGTCCGACGACGAGCCTCTGGATCTCATTCGTCCCCTCAAAAATCTGGAAAATTTTCGCGTCGCGCATCAGCTTTTCGACTGGATATTCGCGGCTGTAGCCGTATCCGCCGTGAATCTGTACCGCCTCTGTCGTGACTGCCATGGCCGCGTCGCCCGCGAGACATTTTGCCTCTGCAGCGGCCACGGAGAACGGCTCGCCCTGCTCCATCAGGTTCAGCGCGTACACGCAGACCTGGCGGGCTGCCTCCGTCTTCATCTGCATATCAGCGATCTTAAACTGAATCACCTCGTTCTTTGCGAGGGGCTTTCCGAACTGGACGCGCTGTTTGACATATTCTACCGACTCATCGATCGCCCGCTGCGCAACGCCCAGCGCGACGATGCCGCACCACACGCGCGCCACATCGAGCGTCTTCATCGCGATCTGGAAGCCCTGCCCGACCTCGCCGAGAACGGCGCTTTCCGGCACGCGGCAGTCCTCCAGCACAACATCGCTGGTATGACTGTTGCGGATGCCCATCTTATCTTCTACAGAACCAATGGACAGGCCGGGCGTCCCTTTCTCAATCAGAAATGCCGTATAGCCGCCCTTTGCCGCGGGCACCGTCTTGTCTGTAATCGCGTAAACCACGAAAAATTCCGCGAACGGCGCGTTTGTGATGAAGCATTTCGATCCGTTCAGGACGTATGTGTCACCATCCTTCACTGCAGTCGTCTTTGCGTTGGAGACATCGCAGCCCGCGTTTGGCTCTGTCAGGCAGAAGCAGCCGTATCCGCCGTTCAGAATGATGTCATAGCAGCGTTCCTTCTGCTCCTTTGTGCCGGCGATTTCCACGGAATCCAGCGCAAGATCATTTCCTTCCAGCGTAATGCCGATTCCTGCGTCATATCTGGAAATTTCCTCGATCAGCGCTGCCCGGTCAATGCGGTTCAGGCCAGGGCCGCCGTATTCCTCCGGAACCGCAAGCGTATTCAACCCCATCTCCTGCAGGCCTTCTAAAATTGAATGAAAGATTTCGTTTTCCGCGGCATCCTTCGCGTAGCCGGCCTTCTCTGCCTCGTACACCTGCTCTTTCATCTCATTTTCGCAGAAATTCCGCAGATCTTTTACAAGATCCTTTCCATCCTCTGTCAGAAAATATCCCATATACACGCGCTCCTTTCCCATCGTCTTTATCCCTATTATATCTGTATGAAATATATTTTAAATGTAATTATTTGCTGATTCCTTTGTTTTTACTTATCCGGCTGATATAATTGGCTTATACCAGACTCCGTAAAAAATATTTAATCTTAGCCGGCAGAAAAAGATTGCGGATTGCTCCTCTCTTCGATCTCCCACAATTCTGCCAGTCATTTTTTGCGAAAAAGGAGGCAGTTCTTTATGGAAATCGTCGGCATCTGCGGCGTCGGCACCATCGGCGCGGCGGAAATCCTGCTTGTCACTGGAAATGGCATTCCGGTCATTGCGGTCGGAAACAGCGAAAAAGGCCTCGTCCGCTGCAGAAAGCAGCTTGACGAGAACTGGGACGCCCTCATCCGAAGCGGCTGTGCCAGCGAACAAAACAAGCGGGCGGCGATGAAGCTGCTCACGCTGTCGAACGACAGCAGCACGCTCGCGCCCTGCAGCTTCATCTTTGAGGCCGTGGCAGAGGATTTATCCCTGAAAAAGGAGGTATACGGCGCAATCGAAGCCGTCACCTCTGATGAAACGGTTATCGCGTCCTGCACCTCCTCGATCGACGCCGCCGATCTCGCCGCCTGCTGCAGCAGACCGCGGCAGCTGCTCATCGCGCATCCGTTCCAGCCGGTTCACCTGCAGCCGCTCGTAGAGCTCGTCTGCCACGACCAGACAGCGGATTCCACGCGCACACGCGCCGTCGCGCTTCTGGAACAGCTGCACAGGCAGGTCGTCGTCCTGAAAAAGAGCGTACCAGGATTTCTGGTCAACCGATTCGCGCAGACACTCTTCCGGGAGAGTCTTTATCTCATTGAATCCGGCGTGACGACAGCCGAAGACATCGACCGCGCCATGAAATACGCAGTCGGTATGCGATATGCGAATATCGGGCTTCTGGAATACTTCGACGCGGTCGGCTTCGGCCTTGAGAGCGCGATCGCAAAGAATGTCTACCCGGACCTCTGCAGTACAACAGATCTCCAGAAGACGGTTCTGGACGGCCTCGGCAGCGGGCAGACCGGAAAGACAGCGGGAAAAGGGCTCTACGACTGGTCCAAACGGGATCCGGCGGACTATCAGCGCCGCCTGCAGGAGCCTTTTTATTTCAGCGTTTCCGAGTGGAATCTGCCGGAATAACCTGCGCAAAATACAGGATCCAGATCAGTTCTGGCTCATATCTGCTCAAATCTGATCTGGATCTGAATCTTTTTACGCAAAATAATCCGACGCCACCTTGCGCCACTGATATTTTTTCAAATCGACGCGCCCGTCCGGGCAGGGAATTCCGTCCGCCTCCAGCAGGTCGATCTGCGCATTCCTTCCACCAAACGCGAACGCGGAGGAAACCTCCCCAAGACGGTTCACCACGCGGTAGCAGGGAATCCCCTCCGGATCCGGATTGACGTGGAGCGCGAATCCCACGACACGCGCCCAACGCCTGTTCCCTGCCAGCGCGGCAATCTGCCCGTACGTCGCGACAGTCCCCCGGGGGATCTGCCGCACGACATCATATATCTTTTCAAAACTGTTTTTATCCACAATAGTAATTAATCATATTTCTTTTTGAAACTGTTTTTATCCACGATAGTAATTAATCAGACATCCTTTCGTGATAATCTCACGCTCATCATCCGTCAGATCTCCGAGCCGCAGCGTAAACGCCGTCATCTCATCCCCGACCCTGTAAGCCGTGATCTCATCTGTCTTCTCTTCGACTGCTTTCCGGATCTCCGGGATAAAGAGGTAATCTCCGTTGGAGAACGGCAGATCCCCTTCCGGAATCAGGAATGGCAGCATGCCCCAGTTGATCAGGTTGGAGCGATAGCGCTTCGTCGCGTACTCGTTCGCGATATTTGCCCAGCCGCCCAGTACCTTCTGGCAGGACGCCGCCTGCTCACGCGCGGAGCCGTCGCCCGGCTTCACGGCAAAGATCGCGGAACCGACGCCAAGGCCATCGCCTGTCGCGCCCGGGAAGGCTTTTTCCACCGCGTCCAGCACCGGCGCGATCTCCGGGAACGCTTCCGCCGGGGCTTCGCCCGCCTCAATTGCCCGCTCCGCCAGCTGCACTTCCTTCGCGCGGCCGACATAGGCCGGATCCTTTCTGGAAAGCGCAAACTCCGAGAGCCGCAGCGGATTGGAACGGTAGGAGGACGTCTCTCCGGACGGGATCAGTTCATCTGTCGTGGTAACCGGATCGTGGATCTCGGAGACGATTTTCAGGATCATGTTTTCCGGCAGCTTCGCCATGACCGGCCAGTCCTTGATATTCGGGCCGAACTTGATCTCTACGGACGGATCTGCCTCACCACGGCTGTCAAACACGCGGTGCGCGTAGATTTCTTTGTCAAAGTGATATACCGGCCTTCTGTATTCTCCCGCGTATTCCGTGGCCGGCGTCAGATATCCCTGGTTGACGGCCGTGGCAGCAATCGAGCGCGCGTCCATCAGCGCGACGGACGAAATCTGCCCTTCCTGAATCTTGGAACCCTCGCGGTTCGGGAAGTTGCGCGTGGAGTGACGGATGGAGAAGGCATTGTTTGCCGGCGTGTCGCCCGCGCCGAAGCACGGTCCGCAGAACGCTGTCTTTACGACCGTTCCCGTGCGGATCAGATCCGCGAGTGTGCCGTTTTTCGCAAGCTCCATGTAAATCGGCGTGCTCGCCGGGTAGACGCTGAGCGTGAAGTCGTCCGCGCCGATAAAATGTCCGCGAAGAATGTCTGCCGCGTCGCAGATATTTTCAAAACCGCCGCCCGCGCAGCCCGCGATGATACCCTGGTCCACCAGAAGCCGGCCGTTGTGCACCTTGTCCTTCAGTGAATAGGGAATCTTGCCGTCCAGCGACACCTGCGCGCGCTTTTCAACATCATCCAGAATGTCCAGCAGGTTCGCGTTTACCTCTTCGATCGTATACGCGTTGCTCGGGTGGAACGGCATTGCGATCATCGGACGAATCTCAGACAGATCAATCTCGATCATACCGTCATAGTACGCCACACTGCCGGGATTCAGCTCCCGGTATTCTTCAATTCTTCCGTGCTCCTCATAGAATTTTTTGATCTCCTCGTCGGTGCGCCAGATGGAAGACAGGCAGGTGGTTTCTGTTGTCATAACGTCGACGCCAATACGGAAATCCGCGCTCAGGGAAGCAACGCCCGGTCCGACGAACTCCATCACCTTGTTCTTGACATAACCATTGTCAAACACTGCCTTGATGATCGCGAGCGCGACGTCCTGCGGGCCGACGCCCGGTACCGGCGCGCCTGTAAAGTACACGCCTACGATGCCCGGCATCGCGATGTCATATGTGCGCTCCAGAAGCTGCTTGACCAGCTCGGGGCCGCCCTCGCCCATCGCCATCGTGCCGAGCGCGCCGTAGCGCGTGTGTGAATCAGACCCGAGAATCATGCGGCCGCCGCCTGCCAGCATCTCACGGGCAAACTGGTGGATGACTGCCTGATGAGGCGGAACGTACACGCCGCCGTATTTTTTCGCGCAGGAAAGACCAAACATATGGTCATCCTCGTTGATCGTGCCCCCGACCGCGCACAGAGAATTGTGGCAGTTCGTCAGCACATACGGGATCGGGAACTTCTCAAGCCCCGAGGCGCGCGCCGTCTGGATAATTCCGACGAACGTAATGTCATGCGAAGTCAGCTTATCAAATTGGATCTGCAGCGGCTCCATATTTCCGGAGGTGTTGTGCGCCTCCAGAATCCCATAGGCGATGGTCTGCTTCTTTGCCTCCGCCGGAGCAGGCGCGCTGCCTGCAGCTGCCTGCAGCTTCGCCGCGGCGTCCTGATCTGCCGGAATGATTGTCTGGCCGCCGACCAGATAGGCGCCCTGCTCATGTAGTTTTATCATATCCTTATGCTCCTCTCTTTTTCTTTGCATAATGGCTGAAAATCAGATATCATAGAAAAATCAGCAATTCCATGGATTTCTTTTTTGTCACCGTTTGACATCTTTTTCAGTATAATGCATGTTTGAAACCGTGTAAAGAAAGTAGTTTTTTATGAAGAGGATCCTGACGGATCCGGAATGACCACAGCAGTTATCGGAGAGTGCTATGTTTCGCTTATGGGGAAAAACCGTAAAAAATAACCGCGTCCTGCAGGATACGGTCATCGAAAACGACCGGGAGGATACGCGCACGCACAAGGTGTTTGACGCGCTGAACGAGATCTGCTTTCAGTTCGATCTGTCCCGGCCGATCTGGCTTGATTCAAATGTAAAGGAGTTCCAGCGCCACAAGAAGACGCGTTTTCTGCCTGACAATTTTATCGAGTCGGTGGACTTCGACTATCTGGAAATTTCTGTGCTGGAGGAAGACTGAAGCAGACGCACGACTGCCTCAGATACCATTTACCGTTGAGAAAAGAGCGAAAAGTTCCTGTCTGTTTGAAACGCCAAGCTTTTTATACAGGTTTGCGATATGACGGTAGACCGTCGAAACACTGATGGAGTATTTTTCAGAAATAGCGGCAGGCGTTGCCCCGCCGCAGAGCAGCATGGCGACCTGCTTCTCACGCTCTGTCAGGTCGTACCGCCTCCCGATAACAGGAATCGTCGAAAAGGAATCCGGCGGCGTAAGCAAAAGGTTCGCATAGAGATGCTCCAGAAGCGGGCGGACCCGGCGCACGAATATTTCTTCCTCCTTCGAAAAGCAGCCCGATTCGATCCTGTCCAGCGCAATAACCGCCCTCTGGCAGTTATCAGCGTCAGCCAGCCCAATTCCCATACAATACCTGATGTTGAGTCTTTTGATATACGCGTCAAAAAACAAATTACCCTGTACGGCTTTCTTTGCCTTTGTGTGATCCAAAACCGAAACTTTTTCCTGGTCACTGAGTTTTATGGTTTTGTGTGAGCCAATTCGAAATGAAACGAATCATCTGTATAAAAATCCATAAAAGCGTCCCACGATTTCTGTCCGACTCCATATAAGAGGGAGCCCCGGATCTTTCCGGATACGGAAAAAAACAAAACCCGCGCCTGATCGTAGGGGACATATTCCACGATTTTTTCAACAATTCCCCCGCAGAATTTCCCAGGATCTTTTTCCTCTCCGCACGCGCGCACAAATTGAAAAGCTGTCTCGTATGACATCAAAGACTCTGAACGCATAAAAACCCCCGCCGGATTTTTTGTAAACATTTGTTTCATTATATCCGCCGGGGGTATCTTCCATCAATGGTCAGTTCTGACCAAATATTCAGTTTTTGTCCGGTTTCGTTTACTGCATTTGCATCTCACTGCGCCGCAAAATCAGCTTTTTGCCGGACCCGGAATGCAGCCTTCGATGGTAAAGCTGAAGGGCTTCCGCTGGACATTCATCAGGCAGCCGCCATTTACATTGACCGTCTCGCCCACCATAAAATCTGCCATCGGTGTGCACAGCGCGTAGACTGCCAGAGCGATCTGATCCGGGTTCATGGTTGTCGGCGAATACATGGATCCCTGACGGCGCAGAGCGAGGTATTCTTCTCCGTAGAGCGAGCCGACCTCAGATCCTTCTTTGAAAACGCCTGCGCTTACCATACCTCCGGGCGCCACACAGTTCACATGAATGCCGTACTGGATCAGTTCTCCCGCGATTCCTTTCGTCATCGCGACGACGCCTGCCTTTGCGGCAATATAATGTGTGTTCATTACGGTGTTCCACGGGCCTTCTCCCATGTGAGCCGCCGATGAGATAAATACAATTTTTCCGGCAATTTTATTTCTCACCATATGTCTGGCCGCCGCCTGCCCGACAAAATACGCGCCCTTCAAATCACAGTCAACGACGCGGTCAAATTCTTTTTCTTCAATATCCAGATAGGAATAATTCGACCAGCCTGCGGCATTCGCCACGAGAACGTCCAGAGACCCATATGTGTCGACCGTCGCGTCCACACAATTCCGGCAATCCTCGACAGAGGTCATGTCTGCCTGTGTCCAGGTCACATCAAATCCCCGCTCGCGAAATTCTCGCTCAGCTTTTTTGCCGCGCTCCTCTCCCCGTGAAGCAATCATGACCTTTGCGCCCGCCTGACAGAGCCGGTTTACAATTGTATAGCCCAGACCCGATCCGCCGCCGGTCACAAGCGCCACTTTTCCTTCGAGCGAATGACAAAATACTTCCTCCAGGCTTGCGGCCTCAGCAACATTTTTCGCCGATAAGGTTTCTGGATCCAACTGACGTCTGACATCTTCTGACATTGCTGCATACTCCTTTCCACACAAATGATTTTTCTGGAAATCCCACGATGGCCACCCGAAGGGAACCTGTGTCATATGTATATAAAGAAGTATATATCCCTTTTTTCTGTCAGAAAATCCAAAAGGTTGTGTATCTTTTTCTGCCGGCTTCTACATAATTTTATGCAGAAGACCTCAGTGGCTGCCGGGGCAGCCCGCCGAACAGCTGCAACAAGAAATAAAGCAACGGGAGAAAAGCTTCAGGGCAGCCGCTCAAGCATCCCGCGCACGAGATTCACACAGTGCCGTATCGCCATCTGCTCAAATTCCTCATAGTCCACCGTCGCGCTGTCATCTGCTTTATCAGAAATCGCGCGCAGAATTACATATGGAATCCCATTGAGATATGCCGCCTGCGCAATGGCTGCGCCTTCCATCTCTGCGCAGCTGCCGGCGTATGTTTTCCGCAGATCCTCTTTCACACCCCTGTCAGAGATAAAGCAGTCGCCGGAAACGACGCGGCCTCTGTGGACGCCGATCTCCGGATTTACTTCCCGGCAGACCGTCTCTGCGAGTCCGGCCAGTTCCGGATCC
>JAFVEX010000161.1 GCA_017475785.1 Eubacterium sp.
ACGATCTGGCGCTGTGCCGGAAGGAGGACATTCTGGACGGCACGATTGACTACGTGATCGACGCAAACGCGTTTGAGCAGGGTTACCGGCCGCCGATGATTTTGTTCGATTTGCTTTATCACGGGAAAGTGCCTGAGCAGGAAATGTACCATGTAGAGATCCGGATTCATAGTAAATACACAATTTAAGGCATGATAATTTGTGTATTTTGCCAATTGCGTGCACGGGCACGCAGTGCTATAATAAAACCATCTTAAAGATATGGGCGAACGAAAACAAAGCAACTGATTTTCAAGACAAAGGGATATCAAAACAAGGAGGGTACTATGTTACGAGTTGGTGTTATTGGCTGCGGCGGAATGGGAAGAAGTCACATTGACCGGATCACAAACAGAACACAGGGCGCAAAGGTTGTCGCTGTTTCTGATGTCTTCGAAGAGGGCGCGAAGAAGGGCGCCGCGATCGCAGGCGAAGACTGCAAGGTTTACACAGACAGCAAAGAGCTCATCAACGATCCGGATGTAGACGCGATCGTCATCGTCTCCCCGGGATTCGCGCACTGCGATGACCTGCTTGAGGCAATTAAAGTAGGAAAGCGTGTATTCTGCGAGAAGCCGCTCTGCACAACAGCAGACGACTGCAAGAAGGTTATGGACGCCGAGGCAGCTTCCGGAAAGCACCTGATTCAGCTCGGATTCATGCGCCGCTATCACAAGGGCTATATCCAGATCAAAGACGCGATCGCAACCGGCGAGTACGGCGATCCGCTCATCATGCACTGCACACACAGAAATCCGGAAGTTCCGGAGAGCTACAACACCCCGATGGCAGTTCACGACACCGTAATCCACGAGATCGATCTCTGCCACTGGATGGTCGATGACGATTATGACAGCGTTCAGGTCATCATGCCGAAGCAGACACGCTACATCCACAAGAACTGCAAGGATCCGCAGATCATGATTCTCCGCACGAAGAGCGGCATCACCATCGATGTAGAATGCTTCGTAAACTGCCTGTTTGGCTACGACATCAATTGCGAAGTCGTCTGCGAGAAGGCTGCTCTGAAGATGGGCACACCGATGGCTCCGTCAATCAAGAAGGACGCGTCTCTCTCCACAGAAGTCACGACAGACTGCTTCGTTCTCTTCAAGGACGCTTATGATGAGGAGATCCAGAACTGGGTTGACTGCGCGGCGACAGGCGTTATCGAAGGACCGAACAGATGGGACGGCTACCTTGCGGCAGTGACCGCAGACGCGCTTGTAAAGGCACAGGAAAGCGGACAGATCGAGAAGGTCGTCACAGTTGATAAGCCGGAGTTTTACAAATAATAAGTGAAAAGGAGAACATTCTAAATGAAATTAGGATTTAATGAAGCGAACAGCAAGGGCTGTGCGGATCATACCGTTATGAAGGATCTGGAACTCTGTGATAAGTACGGATTTGATCTGATCGACATCCAGTCAGAGTGCCTTGACAGAGATCTGGAAAAAGGCATCGTCACCATCGAGGAGATCGGCGAGTTCTTCAAGACCCACCACCTGAAAATGTCATCCTACAACGCCCTGATTTTCTTCAACATGAAGAAGACACAGGAAGAGAAGGATGCCGTCCTTGAGGAGCTGAAAGAGATCGTCCGCCGGTGCAAGATTTTTGACTGCAAGATGATCGTCGTCGTTCCGTCGATGGATCTGGATGTCCCGGCTACCCGTCCGGAAATCCGCGCAGACGCTGTCGAAGTGATCCGCTCTATGCTGCCGATCGTAGAGCCGGAAGGCATCAAGCTCTCCATCGAGTTCTGCGCGAGCCCGACCATGTCCATCAACCGCTTTGACGACGCGTACGCGATCATCAAGGAAGTTGATCATCCGCTCGTAGGCCTGACCTGTGACCAGTATCATTTCCGCACCATGGGATCCTCCTGGGAAGAGCTGGAAAAAGCAGACGGCTCCAAGATCTTCGTGTGGCACCTGAATGGCTCCGAGGATATGCCTCTGGGCGCGTCCTACAACACAGACGCTGTCCGCGTGTGGCCGGATGATCCGAAGGACTGCCTTGACCAGAAGCGTTTTGCCGACACCTTCAAGAAGATCGGCTACAACAACGACAACTGCATCATCGAGATCTTCCGTCCGGAGTACTGGGAGATGAGCCAGGAAGAAAACGTCAAGAAGTCCTTTGAAGTCACAAAGGCACACGTAGAGAAATACTGGAACGACTAAGCAGAAGCTGTTTTGACCGGGTGCTGATCCGGCAACAGGAACCCGCGTTTTCCGGGACGCAGTTAAACGTTTTAATGAAAATCTGCAAAAATGCCTCATTAAAGCGGGTCACAGCAAAGTACATATGATATAATTGATACAGGCACGGGATGGTACTGTGCCTGTATCGTGTTTCAGGAATGGATTCAGATTTATCCGGAAATTTCGCAAAATCTGGGCAGTTCCGAAAGAAGGCAATCAGGACAGGTGTAGAAAGGAGTATCTTACATGAAGATCGCATTTGATGTGGACGTATTGGCAAAGCAGTATGATATCAATACCATGGTGCACAAGGTTGCGGACTGGGGATACAAGTATATTGAGCAGTCCCCGCATCCGCGCATTAATCCGTTTTATAAGCATCCGCTTTTCTCAAAGGAGTGTGAGGCTGAGTACCGCCAGGCGCTGAAAGAGACAGGCGTTGAGATTTCCTCCTTTATCGTTGTTTACCGCTGGTCCGGCCCGACAGAAGAGCAGCGCCAGCATGCAGTCGCGAACTGGAAGAGAATCATCGAGATCGCGGTCAACATGGGCGTTCCGGTCATCAATACGGAGCTTTCCGGCGATCCGAACCAGGCAGAGATCTGCAACGGCATGTGGTTCCGTTCTATGGAGGAGCTGCTTCCGATCATCGAGCGCGAAGGCCTTCGTGTTGAGATCCAGTCCCATCCGTATGACTTCTGTGAGCTGAACGACGAGACCTGTGATCTGGTCAAATCTTTCCGTTCCCCGAACCTCGGCTATGTGTATTCAGCATCCCACGGCTTCTTCTATGACCAGGGCAAAGGCGACGTCCGCCACATGCTGAAATACGCCGGCGACGAGTTGACCCACGTACTCTTCGCAGATACATATAACCAGACAAAAGACTGCCGCTACATCCTGAATCCGCCGTGGCTGAACGCGCGCGGAGCAGCGGACGTGACGATCCATCAGCACACCGCTATGGGTGAAGGCGAAGTAGACTTCGACGGCATCTTCGAGACCCTTCGTGAGATGGACTTCGCGAACAAGCAGCTGAAGCCGGACGCTCCGAAGGTCGGCGGCGACAACATCGCGTGCGTATCCTACTTCGGATTCCCGGAGAAGATGGACAAGCAGGCTCCGGAAGCACGTGAGCGCATCGAGAAAGAATTGCTGGGATAAATTACAATTTAAAAGAAAACAGAAACAGGCGCAGGATTTGAAATCCTGCGCCTGAAATATTTCTGGGATCGTGACAGAGAACCGTCTCCTGTCATGCCCTGTCATTCGGCAGCTCAGTCGAGCTTGATGCCTTTCAGCAGATCGCCGAAGCTTGTGGTGAGCTCCTCGCTCTTCGGAAGCTTGTAATCCTTCGGCATCGCGCCTTCGTCCTCGCGGCGCTCACGGCGCTCACGCTGCGGTCTGTCTGCGCCTTCCGGACGCTCCTGGAGCGCCTTGATGGAAAGGCTGAGCTTGCCGTCTTTGACGTTGATGACTTTGACTTTTACAACGTCATTAATGCTGAGAACGTCTGACGGATCATTGACGCGCTTATGGGAAATCTGAGATACGTGAACCAGCCCGGAGATGCGGTCGCCGAGATCGATGAACGCGCCGTACGGCTGCAGGCTCTCAACCTTGCCCTCCAGTACAGTGCCGATCTCCATTGCCTCGATCCGCGCGCGGCGTTCTTCGTCTGCTTTCGCGCGAAGGACGGCGCGGCAGGAAAGCAGCAGGCGATTCTTCGCCTCGTCTGCCTCGAGCACCTGAACCTGGATTTCTTTCCCTGCGTAGGTATTCAGATCATCCACGTGTGTCAGTGCCAGATGAGAAGCCGGAATGAATCCGCGAATGCCCTCAAGGTGTGTGACGACACCCTTGTTGACAACTTCTTCAACTGTGACAGTGAGCACTGTCTTTTCAGTGAGATACTGGTTGATCTGTTCCCAGTTTGCTGCGCCTTCGTCCTTGAATGTGTCAAAGGATTCGTCGACTGCCTTTGAAAGATCATCCATGGTCATGTTTTCTTCTGACATAAGTTCCACCTCATTTTATATACGAAAATTTCAGGATCGCCAGCAAAATGACTATCCCGGCAAGTATTATAACACATCCCGGTGCTGTACGAAAGCAGAAAATCATTATTTTTAAGCCATTTTTCGGGTGTTTTTCCGGGTAATTGCGTGAATTTCGGACATACCTGCGCATGTCATGCGTAAGTACCCGCTGAGATATAAGATCAAAGCCTGCAGGGGCACCCGCCAGGATGCCGGGTCAAGGGCTGCAGGGTCGTTTTCCGGGATGTGAGGATGAAGTCTTCAGATATACCATTATGATATTGTTTCATATGAATATGTGATGAAAAAATTCGGCAAAATGCGCTTTTTGATGAAAAATTCACAGTGGATTAAAAAAAAGCCAAAATTATTATTGATCTCTGTTGCTGTGCAGTGCTATAATGCTACCCGTATGAATGATTTATAACAGGAGGTACCACTATGTCATATGTTGATGATGTAATTGCACGCGTCAAAGAGAAAAATCCGGGTCAGCCGGAATTCCACCAGACCATCGACGAGGTTCTTGAGTCCATCCGTCCCGTCATCGAGCGCGATGAGGAGAAGTATAAAAAGATGGCGCTCCTCGAGCGTCTGACCGAGCCGGAGCGTCAGGTGAAGTTCCGCGTTCCGTGGATCGACGATAACGGCCAGGTGCAGGTAAACTGCGGCTACCGTGTACAGTTCAACAGCGCGATCGGACCGTACAAGGGCGGCCTTCGTTTCCATCCGTCCGTAAACATCGGCATCCTGAAGTTCCTCGGCTTTGAGCAGATCTTCAAGAATTCCCTGACCGGACTGCCGATCGGCGGCGGCAAGGGCGGATCTGACTTCGACCCGAAGGGCAAATCCGATATGGAAGTCATGCGCTTCTGCCAGAGCTTTATGACAGAGCTGTATCGCCACATCGGCGCAGATACAGACGTACCGGCCGGTGACATCGGCGTCGGCGGCAGAGAGATCGGCTATCTGTACGGACAGTACAAGAGACTGACCAACAAATATGAGAGCGTTCTGACCGGAAAGGGTCTGTCCTACGGCGGTTCTCTGGCGAGAACACAGGCGACCGGTTATGGTCTGCTGTACTTCACACGCGCGCTGCTGAAGCTCAACGGTATCGACATCGCTGGAAAGACCTGCCTCGTTTCCGGTTCCGGCAACGTCGCGATCTACGCGATTGAGAAGGCTTATCAGATGGGCGCGAAGCCGGTGACGTGCTCCGATTCCAACGGCTGGGTTTACGATCCGGAAGGCATCGATCTGGAGGCTCTTAAGGAGATTAAGGAAGTCAACCGCGCGCGTCTGACCGAGTACAAGAAGTATCGTCCGGATTCCGAGTATCACGAGGGCAAGGGCGTCTGGAGCGTCAAGGCTGACATCGCGCTTCCGTGCGCGACCCAGAATGAGCTGGATCTGGATGACGCGAAGGCACTCGTCGCAAACGGCATTATCGCAGTCTGCGAGGGCGCAAATATGCCGAGCACACTTGAGGCGACCAAGTACCTGCAGGAGAACAAGGTTGTCTTCGGACCGGCCAAGGCCGCAAACGCAGGTGGTGTCGGAACATCCGCACTGGAGATGTCCCAGAACGCCGAGCGTCTGTCCTGGACATTCGAAGAAGTCGACGAGAAGCTCTGCGGCATCATGGAGAACATCGTCGCAAACATCGACGCGGCAGCAAAAGAGTACGGCATGGACGGCGACTATGTCGCAGGCGCGAACATTGCCGGCTTCATGAAGGTTCTCGATGCAATGGAGGCACAGGGTATCGTCTGATCCCGTGCATCAACGGATCGCAGGCGTCACCGCAAAAAGTCTGCAGACAGAAGGTTGTTTTGTGCAATCAGTCAAAACAATCATCGTTTCGCAATCACCTGTCAATATTGGAAGATGAGCGGAGCGGAACTACCTGCCGGACAGAGCGGTATACATGCAGAGGGGATATAATCGAATCATATAATCCGTAAGAAAGTGTCCGTCGTGGCCGAAAGTGGCTGCGGCGGGCATTTTTGTGTGATAGAAAGAACTCCTTTTCAGAGTATTTCCTTTCATACAAAGCGGGAACCTCATGGGGAAACCCAACAGGGTATTTCATAGAACAAACCCTCCGCGAATTGTGAATATTTATGAAGCCAGATGTTTCGTCTGTCCGCAAACTGGCAAGGTCGGTGGGGAAAGCGATATATTCACCACAATTACTATGGCAGACATGTTATAATGAAAAAAAATCTATGATTGACATGTATGTTTAGGAAACAATCACAGACCGCGCACATAAAGAAAGGAAAGCGAAATATGAAACTGACATGGATCGGACACTCTTGTTTCAAAATAGAGCAGAACGGATTTACGGTAATCACAGATCCGTACCAGGACAATGCGGTTCCCGGCCTCTCGCCGGTGCGGGAAGCGGCGGATCTTGTCGTCAAAAGCCACGACCACTTCGACCATTGCGCAATTGATCTGATCGAACAGAAGGCCGGCGGCGTGAATCCGTTTACAATCACAGAAGTCGCAAGCTTCCATGACAATCAGCAGGGCGCGCAGCGCGGAACAAACACGATCCACATCTTTGAAGGAGGCGGATTGAAGATCGCCCATTTCGGAGATATCGGCTGCACGCTGAATGAGGAGCTGGCTGCGGCCCTCTCCGGGCTGGATGTCGCGCTGCTTCCGGTTGGCGGGTTCTTTACGGTTGATGCGGCTGCCGCCAGGCAGATTGTGGAGCAGATCAGGCCGCGGATCGTCATCCCCATGCATTTCCGGGGCGAGACCTTTGGATTCGACAAGATCAGTACCGTGGAACCGTTTCTGGAACTGTGCGAAACCGTGGAGCAGATCAACGGGAGCAGCATCGATCCGGATGCATATGCGGACGCTGCCGGACTCGTGATCGTTTTGCGGCCGCGGAATGCCTAAATATTTTCTTCATGAGTATATCAGTGTACTGCATTGCGGAATTTTAATTCGAGCAGATACACACTGTGCGGCGCTGCGATCAGCTCGGTCGTATAGGTCCCATCGGACCGGATTGACTCGATGTGATAAGCCGGTTGAGACATTTGACGCAGGTAAGAGAGTTCATGCGGATATAGCTCGGCCGGTGCACCCATATTAAGCCAGATATCATAGGAAGAACCATACATGCGGCTGATTTCAGTTGTGGTAACATCATAGATGCCCGCCTGCAGTCCGGTCAGGCGGATTCTGCACCGGCGGTTTCCGCGGTTGATAAATACTTTATAGGCCTCGCGCGGATCGGTCAGACGCTGATACCGAAGGCGGTACAGAGTATCATAATGACAGTAGTGTGTCAGAAGAATTTGAATGGAATGCTCACCTTTCGCCGCAATCCAATCAGGACCGGAGGCAATACAGTGCGTACCGAGAGCGGAAATCAGCCGGAGTGCCTGCCATCCGCTTTTCGGGATTCCATTGTAGGTCATCAGACCATATCCTCCGTGGAAAATCGCACCAAAATCAGCGCGTTCATCGATAAAATCGCTCAGTGTCCAGTATCCAAAAGCGGAGGCGAGGGATGCTGTCTCGCAGTAGTTATGTACCAGCCAGGCGGCTTTATAGCAGGTATCGCCTGAGAGATCACGCTGCCAGAGCGTAGAATTCCATTCGTCCAGCCACAGTTCGGCATCCTCCATATCAAAACGGCGGAGAATCGCCTGATACTCCTGCAGCATCGTCCGGGTATAGTGCATATCACCGCTGAGGACACTTGGGACGGAGGCCTGAGAGAGCGAGTATTGGAGAAATTCCGGATCCTGCGCCAGGGACGAGTGAGGATAGCAGCGGATCGAAATAAAGTCCGGAAGGCAATCATTTTGCGCTGCGAACCGGAAAAAGCGATCTGCAAACTCCAGTTCGCCATCGGCGTTGCTCTGGGTGCCCGGTCCGCCGAACGGAATCAACGGGTTTACCTCTTTTACTGCGTTACGGGTGGTGCGGTAGAGCCGCAGGAAATCGGATTCTTTCAGGAGCTGAACTGAAACAAAGGCACCGGCGATGGTGGTAAAGCGCCATGTACAAACTTCATCGGTGCCATATCGCTCCAGACAGTGCCGGACAAATCCACTCACCAGAAAAATCCAATTTGATTCATTTCGATACATGCTGATGCAGCTGCTTCGGTCGAAAGGCTGAAAAGGCTCTGCCGAGAGCGGCCGGGGCATATATCCAAGTTCAATATAAGGTTTCATTTCAAGCGACAGAATCATGTCCAGCAGCAGATCGCATCTGGAAAAGTCCAGATGAGGCTGTCCGTTCGTATCCTCGCGATACAGATACATATCATCGTCAAATATTCCATGAAATCGAACATAAGAAAAGCCGATTGTATCATGCGCTGTGCGCAGTTGTTCCCGGACCTCGGATTTTAATCCGTCTGCAGCATATCCAATGTTAAGCAGGCGCTGATAAGTGTGCGGACAGCATTTGCCGGCGCGTGCCGCGTCTGCTTCGATCACGCAGAATTCTTCCGGGAGCGCTGAGGCTGTATGCCCGGACTGATCCATTGCGGCGTATGCGAGCAGCTCATTAATCCCGGTCCGGGCCGGCAGTTCCGGCGGCACAGAAGGAGAGTCAGTCTCCGCATGCAGCTGTGCCCGCCTGCGATATTGCATAGGTGTATCGTGATAAAGCGATTTGAAGTAGCGAATGAAGGAATTTACATTTTTGAATCCGTTCTGGTAGGCAATATCAGTGACGGATTTGTCGGAATGCAGAAGATCTTCCAGGGCATGTTCCATACGAACTTCCGCAAGGTATCGCATGGCAGTTGTACCGGTCAGCTCCCCGAATAGTTTTGCAAGATATCCGGTGGAAATATATTCCTGCTTTGCCAGCAGTGATACCGACAGAGGCTCCTGCCAGTGATTATGAATATATTGCAGGATTCTGGAAAAATGATCCCGTGCAGAGGGAGAGATTCCGGTTTTGGCTGGATTTGTACGCTGCTCCGCGGGAATCAGCTGCTCCAGAAGACCGATCAGGCGGGATGCATCAGATACGAGATCTGATGAGGTGGACGGTGTCAGCTGGAAATAATTCTCAAATATGCGGGCAAACAGGCAGCGCATCTGATCTGCCATGTCGTTTCGGCCGGGAGAATGATCCGCGATAAAAAAAGAAACGCCCTGTGAAAGCTGCCATCCGGAGAGGCGGAGAATCTGCTCGGAGATTTTCAGCACGGCGATGGAATCTCCTTTGTGACAGGTGACGCTGAAGTGCTGGAAAGGATTGATACAGAGGAGTCCGCCGAATCGAAGCGAATAGCCGGTGACGTTGACAGAAACTGCCGGACGGCCGCTTACTGCAAACAGAATGGTCAGATTCGGACTGGCCTGAAAAAGGCTGCTTTGCGTTTGAAGAAGTATGGAAACGGCGCGTCGTGTCTCCTGAACAGCATTGGATATCATGTGTCTTTTCCTTCGAATGTGAATCTTTGATGATGTAATTATATCATAATCGGTAAAGGTGTGATTAAAAAATATAAAAATACCGAATAATAATACAAAAATATGCACTCTGCAGGTATTTGTGTGGATATACACGCTGTAAGAGGAGAGAAAATACATATTTAATGAAGCTGTTTTGCGGAGAAACCCTTCAGGTAAATCGGTACAATATAACCATCACCGATTCACGAAAGAGAGGGTAATGCAATGAACGAAAAACTGAGTAAAGCAAACAGACCGCTGACCATGCGTCAGCAAATCCTTTACGGACTGGGGGATATTGCGGCCAATCCGGTGTACACGTTGATGGTGTCTTTTTTGACCTTCTTCTATACAGATGTGCTTGGCCTGAACCCGGCTTTGATTGGGACACTGATTCTGGCCTGTAAGGTGTTGGATGGAATATCAGATATTATTGCGGGAAGCATTGTGGAACGCACCCACACTGCAAAGGGATCCGCACGCCCGTGGGTTCTCCGGTTTGCTGTCCCGCTGGCAGCGTCGACGGTGCTGCTGTTTACCGTACCGGATGTGTCGGTAGTCGAGAAACTGATCTATATTTTTGTGACCTATAATTTTGCAATGTCGGTCTGCTACACCATGTTTAATGCGGGACTGAATTCAATGCCGATCTATGCAACCAATGATGTGAGAACCCGAAGTTCCGCATTCGCGATCCGGATCGTTGTTGGCGCGGTGGTTCAGCTGCTGCTGACCACATTCTTTATGAATATTGTCGGTGCATTCGGAGGAGACCAGAAAGCATGGATCATTTTTTCGATCATCATTGCCGCTGTCTCACTGGCCGCATCTTTTATCGCTTACAACAGCCTTGAGGAAAATGCGAATCCATATCTGATGAATGGGCACAGAACAGATGACAGCAGCCTGACACACGAAAACAAGCCTTCTGTGATGGCTTCTCTAAAAGCACTGTTCCGGAACAAGTACTGGCTGATGGTTGTACTGCTGCTTGCGTTTGTATTGTTCCATCAGATCGCAACACTTTCCGTCGGTGTGTATTACGCAACGTGGATTCTGCACGACTCGCTTCTGGCAGGAAAAATTGCACTGTTTCATGCCGGTGCAATGACCGTCGCAATTTTCGCGGCACCGGTGCTGCTGAATAAGGGGATTTCAAAGAGAACGATCTGCATCGGATGTTCGATTTCCATGCTGGCGGGCGGAATTCTCGGGATGATCTCCGGAACCTCTGAAATCTTATTTTATCTTTCGCTGGTCCTTCGTGGTGCCGGCTACGGAATCATCGCTGCTGTAATCAACGGAATGCTTTCGGACAGCATTGTATACGGTGAATGGAAAACAGGGATTGCCACACCTGCACTTGGAATGTGTGCATATACGTTTGTCCAGAAGGTAATGGTAGGCCTTGTCACGGCACTTTTCGGAATTCTGCTCGGCGCGCTAGGATACGACGGGCTTGCGGCGGCGCAGCCTGAATCGGCGCTGCGGTTTATCAAACTGTTTTTCCTGTATTTTCCGGTGATTCTGTACGTGCTTCAGCTGCTGCTGCTCCATTTCTACAAGCTGGACCGTGAGATGCCGAAGATTCTCAGAGATCTGGAAGAAAGACATGACGGCACTGCACAGAATGCTGGCAATCATTGAAACGGGAGGTGTAAGATGAACTATTTGAAAACAGAATGGGATCCGGCAGAACCATATACATCAACCTATACCGGGCTGCTCGAAAAAAAGATTCTGGTCGGAGACAGAGAACGCCGGATTCTGATTTATATTCCTGAAGGCGCCCGGGCGGATGCGGCAGGTGTATTTATCTTTCCGGAGAGTGGAAAGACCGCTGAGCAGACGTATAAAGAGAGCCTGTGGAAAGTGACAGCGGACACAGATCTGTCTTTGGAAAAGGTAATTCTTACTTTTCTTGAACCGGAATCGACAGGCTGGAGAACAGATGAGCCATATGGATGTGAGGATGGAGATGTTGCATATGCGCAGAAGGTGTTTGAATACTGGAATGGTGTGATCGGTGTTCCCGGTCGGGTGCATGAATCCAGATTTTATCTGTACGGATGTCGGGAAGGCGGTACAATTGCGTCGATGTTTGCGATGTACAATCCTGCAAATTTTGCCGGCATGGTATCAATCGGCGCGCCGGAGGTGCCCGCTGCTTATCAGAATGCGGCTGCTTCTGATTTCTGTCAGGAACTCCATATGATGACAGATCCAAAGTGTCACATAAAGAAAAACGAAATTGCGATGCCGGTCTGGCTGATACAGGATCCGCTGTATCCGGCGTCAGATGATGTGAATACAGATTCAACAAGTCCGGAAACGACCAGCCTGTACTGGAGAAAGAGCTGCGGAGTAGATGCGTTCGGCTGTCAGATTTCACCTGATACCTGGGAATACCGGAGAACAAAAGAGGTTCCGCATCCGTCAGAGGACGATATCGAGGCATTTGTTGTGCGGGAAAGCTGGATCCCGGGAAGTTCAGAAGATCATGGAAACCGGCTGATCCCGGGGCTCTGGAATACGTTTCTGCGCAGGCACCGACGCTGGTGCGGTAATCCGGAAGGCTGTCTGCGGAAGACGGAAGACCCTGCAGGAAAATCGGGGATGGAGTATCACTATGAAGAAATTGCCGGATGTCTGCGGGAGTGGTATGTGTATGTGCCGGAGACAGTCAGACAGCATCCGGATCAGAAAGTGCCGCTGGTGGTTGCAATCCATGGAATGGCATGTTCAGGGGCTGTCTATGCGGGTGATTCGGGCTGGGATCGTGTGGCGGATCAGTACGGAATAATTGTGGTGTTTCCGTCAGCGGTTTATAACCGGATTCTAACGACCGAGCTTGGTCTCGGAAGAGAGGATTCCCCGCGGCTGCCGTCCTGGAATTTTCTGCACGACGTTGCGGGACCGGACGAACTGGCATTTTTCCGAAGCCTGATTGCCAGAGTCAGCGATACGTATCCGGTCGATCAGACCAGGATATACGCAACCGGGCATTCGCACGGATCCATGATGACGCAGGTTCTCGGGATGGCGTGCGGGGATCTCTTTACGGCGGTGGCGCCATGCTCCGGTGTGCTGATGAGACTGTTTTCGGGTCCGACACTGCTGGAACTTCCGGAAGTGGCAGGGCGGAGCGATGTCCCGGTGCCGTGCTGGATGTTTGTCGGTGAAAATGAGAAATGGCTTATGCCGGATGTACCGGCTGCTGACAATATGGCCGGAGAGGCTGTCATGGCGTGGAGAAGAATCAATCACATCACACCGGAAATACCGGAAAACTGGGAGGCGGGATGGAACAGCCACGGACGCTGGCATGATCTGTTTTATACCTCTCCGGAAACCGGCTGCGATGTCAGGTTTACGAGAATCGAGCATATGGGACATGCGGTGTTGATTGAACAGACATTCCGGATCTGGGAAGAGTTCTTTTCACGGTACGCGAGAGAAAACGGCAGGATTAATTATCACGAAGGATGAGCAATGGGAATGTATCACGAGGTAACAAAAATAGCCGACAAAACATGGCATATCAGTGAGCTCGGAAGGACCAGTATCTACCTCCTGGAAGGAAAGGATCGTGCACTGCTGATCGATACGGGAATGGGTGTCGGAGATCTTTATGCTGTCGTTCGCAGTATTACGAAGTGCCCGCTTACGGTTGTGCTCACTCACGCACATCCCGATCACGCGGGCGGGATCGGACAGTTCCGGGAAGTCAGCCTGCACGCAGCTGATATGGTGCCGGCCATGACACTGACGGAAAAAATGACCGAAGGATTTATCCGGTTTGAATTTGGTCAGCTGTATCCGGTTCATTCCCTGAATCCGCGTCCTGCATTTTGTGATATCAGAGAGGGAATGTGCTTTGAGCTGGGCGGCCGTACTGTACAGGTATTCGAGACGCCGGGGCATACGCTCGGTTCGATTTCTCTGCTTGATGACAAAACGGGTTTTTTATTTAGCGGAGATGCATGCAATCATAATGAACTGCTTTCCGTCCCGCGCTTCTGGCGGAATCTGATTGCCCCCGGTACTGCGGTAGGAAGCATACCGGAAAACAGGCATAGTCTTGAAAAAATCAAGGGCCTGCATTGTACTGAAAACTATACAGGACATTATGACGAGATCGGCCAAATGCCCGCTGATCCAGATACGGCAGACGATCTGATCGCCTGCTGTGACAGGGTACTGGAAGGCGCGTTTCAGATAGACAGTTCGCCCGACATGGGAACGGATGAGCAGGCGCAGCGCATTCGTGTCGGGTGCGCGCAGCTGACCTTTCATCCCGGCAAAATTCATGAAACCTGGTTTATTTCAGCGCCGCAGTTTATATCAAGAGAGGAATAAGGACATGGCAAAAATCAAAATGGAATTTGTAGCTGCATCAGTAATGAAATCAATCGAAGTGATTGCGTATCTTCCGGCGTTTAATGGATTCCCCGGTCCGGAGCCGCCCTTTAAGACAGTCTATTTTCTGCCGGGAATGGCCGATTCGGCAGAGACGATCAGTGAGATGGCCGGTTTTTTGAAATACAGCCAGTCGACAGGAATGGCCATTGTAACATTCGCGAGCGACAATTCATTCTACGTGGACCGCCCTATGGCATGCTACGGACAGCTGATCGAGGAGGTGATTTCCAACACCAGACAGATTCTGCCGCTTTCTGACAGGCGGGAAGATACTTATCTGGCAGGGTATTCAATGGGAGGATACGGTGCTTTCTGTCAATGTATGAGAAGACCGGATCTTTTTGCAAAGGCTGCGCTTGCTGCTCCCGGATTTGACGCATATCAACTGATCAATCCGTTCATTGGCGGCCCCATGATTCCGCACGAATATCTGGATACGCTTTTCACAAGTGAGGAAGAATACAATAACAGTGCAAACAATTATCGAATTGCTCTGAAGCAGTTTCTGGATGCAGGGAAAGAACTGCCGGAACTTTGCCTTTGTGCGGGCCGCCAGGATCCCCTTGTTAAAGATGTAGTAGAGGCGTTCAGGACTTTTTTGGATGAGAATAATGTAGCATACTCATACCAGCTGGTTGACGGGGCGCATGATCAGATGTTTGTGGATAATATGATGCCGGTGATCATGAATTTTTTCGCAGTGAAAAGCCGGGGCTGATTTAGATTCGAGTCGGATCGTTTTGATAAGAATGTGTATGGGGCTGCCGCATTATGCACTTGATTGCTTAATGCGGCAGCCCCTTTTGTGGATGATCATGAAAAAGATTCAAAAGGATTTTGGAGATTTGACAGAATTAAGGTATGGTTACAGAAAAATAAGAGTGAGAGCATCTTTTTAAAAAATGCTAAGAAAGGCAATCGATATGTTCACAAATCCGTTTACTCCAATATTTGGCGGAAAGCCGGGCGTGTTCTTCGGGCGCGCAGATGTTCTGAAGCGTTTCGATCTTGCTATGGTTGATCAGGGAAGTGAAGATCGCGCATTGTTCCTCGCAGGAACCAGAGGATGTGGGAAAACGGCGCTTCTGGAGCAGCTTTCTATCAGGGCTGCGGCCAGGAAGAGAGTTGTGATTGATATGGGACCGGAGGATACCATTGAGCAGCTGGTACATGAACTGGCGGGATTTGACGAAAAAACAGATACCATCAGCCTGCAGCCGCTTCTGCTGGAAGCCTGCAGGAAATCGAACAGGGGAATTCTGGTTACGATCGATGAGGTACAGAAAGTTTCTTTGGAGGATGTATCGGCTCTGTGTAATGCGTTTCAAATGGCATCCCGGAAGGGCTATGATATTATGCTTGCAGTTGCGGGATTGCCTTATGCATATAATGCGGTCATTCGGCATGAGGGGTGTACTTATCTTCGCAGAGCATCTCATGAGGAACGGGGTTTATTTACCTGGGAAGAAACAGAAGAAGCGTTTAAAAGTGCTTTTTCCGGGATTGCCGGTCTCAGCCTCGGAAAAGAGTCTGTCGACCGGTTGAATCTGGTCAGCTATGGTCATCCTTATTTAATGCAGCTCCTGGGGTATCATTTAATTTTGCTGATGAATACAAATGACGCAAAGAGCCCTCATGCAGTGACAGAGCAGGAAATAGAGAATGCAGTTGCGAATGCGCTGCTCACATATGAGCATCGGGCTTTAAAGCCGCTGCTGGAAGAACTCCCGGGAAGTGAGAGGAAATATTTGTCTGCGGTGTCGGAGTGTCTGGGGGAGGATCGCCTTGCCTCTGCATCCGACATTGCCGGACTTCTGGGAACCGCACAGAACAGATTAAGCAAGACGAGAGCAACCCTCATAGGTCACGGGATTATTGCAGCGCCGGAACACGGGAAAATCATGTTCTGCATTCCGTATCTGGCTGATTTTGTAAAGAAGGATGCAGTGGCATCAAGCGCGGTGGAAATTGCGAGAAAGCGCAGGGTATAAAGCACAAAAAGAATTGCAGAGTGAAAGATATCCTGTATAATATGTATATACATCTTATACAGGATGTTGCAAGTATGCGTTTTTCAGGAGGTGCACGATGTCGGGAGAGGTTGTGTTAAAAACATGGGGAAATAGTCTTGGACTGAGGATCCCGAAAAAAATTCTGGAGGAGAGCCGTATTTCGCCGGAGGACAGCCTTCAAATGCTTGCCAGAGATGGTGAAATTGTAATCAGAAAGGTTTTTCAGCATAAAACATTTCAGGAGCGGCTCGATGAGTATTGCGGAGAGATTACGGTTGTGGATTTTGACTGGGGAGAGCCTCAGGGGAAGGAACTGCTTTAATTGAAGGTATCACAGGGGGATATTATCAAACTATCTGGTTTTCAGTCGCTGTTCCTTGTGATCAGCAACAATGCGTTTATCAAAAGCACAGGGATGTTTCATGTATGTCCCGTGCTGCAGAACCTTGATGAAGGACCTCTGCATATCCATGTAGATGGTATGAATGGAACATCCGGGAAGGTGGTTTGTGAACAGATGAAACTGATCGATCCTTCCAGACGGCGTTTTTCAAAAAAAGACAGAATATCATATATGCAGTTAATGAATGTTTCTGATGCGATTCAGGGAATTTTTGAGTATGATTGACTGCCATCTTTATGATGGAAGATTTCATAGCTCGCGACAGAAAAAGCGGATTTGACAGATTTCGGAGCATACGACAGAAAAAACAGATTTGACAGATTTAAAAGGTGATTACGGATACGCCAGAATACTTGAGGGAAGAGCAGACGAAACAATACATCTCATTTATTCAGAACTGGAGGGTTTATAAATGTCCGTCAAAGTCGATTACAACGAAAAAATGATCAAACAGCAGTATGAACCGATGACCCCGCAGGAGCAGTACCGGATTAAGATGGAGGCGCTGCAGGAGATTAAGGACAGCGGCATCGATTACTGCAGCTGCCCTGAGGCCTGTCCGCACCACGGGAACTGCTGGGAGTGCGTGCTGATACACCGCGGACACAGGGATCATCTGCCGTATTGCTTCTGGGATATGATCAATGAGAAGCTCTACGGCCTGGAGCGGCTGACCGAGGGCTCCATGAAGAAGTGGACGCCGCACGAGGCGGGCGAGGTGCCGCGTCAGTACCACTGCCCGATGGACGGATGTCCTGAGGGCTGCGCGGTGGAAGGCAGTCATGAGATTTACTGCCCGGAAAGCGGTGATCAGACAGAGTGAATAAGAAGTAAGAAAATGTACGGAATAAGTGGAAAGGGAAGAGATTGTCCAGCAGAGTTGCATCGGAATATGAAACGCCAAAGCAGGCGAATAGATCTGCGGGGCGCAATCAGGCAGGCGAATCCGCAGACCACGATCAGGCCGGTGAAACCGTAGAGCGCGATCAGGCGAGTGGATCTGCAGAGCGCAAGCAGGCGAGTGGATCTGCAGAGCGCGATCAGGCGAGTGGATCTGCAGAGCGCAAGCAGGCGAGTGGATCTGCAGAGCGCGATCAGGCGAGTGGATCTGCAGAGCGCAAGCAGATAA
Source organism: Eubacterium sp. (assembly GCA_017475785.1). Next base: position 17,702 of record JAFVEX010000161.1, read on the forward strand.
GCAGTTCTGCGGGGGAAGTGCGCCCTGATGATAAGGCGGGTCAGACGAGACGCTCCGGTCTGCGCGCCCTTTTGCGCGGCAGCCTGCACAGGCAAATCATGTTTCTGATGATGCTGGTAATCGTCATCCCGGTTGCGGCAGTCGGCATTTTTTACTACCACAGCTACAGGCAGTCGTTGCTGGCAGACGCGGGGAACACACTGCGGGAAGCGGCCGCGGCAGAGGCGGCCACGATCCGGAACAATCTGGAGGGAGCCGGAGAGGCAATGCGCCAGCTGAATTACAGCCAGGAGTTTTTGTACTTTCTGGACGGCTCCATGCGGCCTTCTGCAGGTGAGCAGCAGCGGTTCCTGGAGGATCTTCAGGCGGCGTGGCTCGGGCTGCGGCATACTTATCCGAATCTGATTGAATCCATGACACTTTACACTTCCGGCAGTACCGAAGGGAACGGGCAGAGCTGGAAGCTGCAGATTCTTCCGATGGAATCGTTCCCGGGACGGGGAATCTCAGAAACGGCAGATGCGCAGATTTCCGATGTGGGAAGCGGATCGTCTTCTGATACCAGTGACGCAGGGATTTTTGGTACCAACGGAACAGAGGCTTCTGTCACAGACAATACACTGATTTTTGACACAGATGAAATTCAGACAGAACCGGTTCGCAGGATCGACAACAGCAGCGCGGTGCAAAATGTGACGGTGGAGAACGGTGAGGCACTTGTGCTGCCGATCTGTCAGGTGGTCAGCAATCTGACGACGGGGGCTCCTGCCGGCGCCGTCGAGATGAATCTGTCCCTGAAAAATCTGATCGGCGCCAGAGCGCTGGTCGGATCCGGCAGAAGTATCGCAACAGCAATCTGCTCCGGTGAAGAACTGGTATACTTGGGTGGGGCACAGGATACGGCGCTTTCATCCGAGGCGCTGCAAAACGCCCTGTTTTCAGACGGTGGAAACGCAGTGCTGCCGGACAGTACCGGAGAGGAAACATCTTCGGAAGAAACAATTGCGGCGGAGACCTCTGCGGGAAAAAACACTGCGGAGGGAACTGCTCAGAACGCCGGCAGATTGAAAATCGGCGAAGAACGCTATCTGATCTGCACAGAGAGGATTGCGGATACGTCGCTGATGTGCTTAACGCTGATGCCGGAAAAACGCGCGGTCGGCGCGGCAAACCGGATGATCTGGCGCGTCGGGCTGCTCGCGCTGGCGGCGGCAGCGGTGATGCTTTTTGTGACGTATTTGCTGCTGAAACGCGCGCTTCGGCGTCTGACGGTCATGGATCAGGCGATGGCCAGCGTAGAGCGCGGAGAATTCAGGATCCAGCTTCCGCCGGATGGCTACCGGGATGAAATTTCACGGACAAAGGAGCGGTTCAATCAGATGACCGCGCGGCTGGATGATGCCGTGCAGAACATGATTGATCAGGAGAATGCCAAGAAGGACGCGGAGCTTCGCGCGCTGCAGGCGCAGATCAATCCGCACTTCCTGTTTAATATCATCGAGACCATGCATATGCAGTGTGAGATTGACCGCTACACGAAGGTCGGGGACGGACTGGCGTCGCTCGGCGGCCTGATGCGGTACAGCATGCGGTGGGAAGGACACGCGGTGCCGTTCCGGCAGGAGTGGGAGCAGCTGGAAAATTATATTGCGCTGATGCAGCTGCGCATGGATGATGATCTGCGCGTCGGTTTGCGCTGCGCAGACGGGCTGGAACAATTGACCGTGCCGAAGATGTTTTTGCAGCCGCTTGTTGAAAACAGCTTTCAGCATGGCTTTAAGGGCGTGGCGGCGCCATGGGAGCTGGAGGTGGAGGCGTTCTGCGAGGAGGACGCACTTTGCGGGAAAGACGCGCTGATCGTACGGATTAGTGACAATGGATGCGGTGTCCCACCGGACATGCTGCCGGATCTGCAGAAGGCGCTGGATGAACGGCAGGCGCTTCAACAGCCGGGAAGGGACAGGCAGTCGATCGGGCTCGTAAATGTCCTGCAGCGCATGGATATGGTGTGCGGACCGGGCAGCAGAATCGAGATCCATAACGGCGAGAGCGGCGGGATCGACATCCGGGCGGTGCTGCCGGTGAGAGAAGAAGATCGCAGGGCTGAGGCGGCGCAACTCAATCATGAGTCGCATACGCAGGAGTCTGATTAAGCCTGGCAGGAAACATGCTTTGGGAGAGTTATACCTGCTCACGGAACTAATTTTCCCAGGAAGTAAGGTTTAAGCAGATATATACGGGCCATGAGTCAGATGGGGAATAACATTAAGTGGGATAACCAATTCACAAACGGAGGGAACCAATGTTTCGCATACTGGTTGCGGATGATGAAAAAGTAACGCGCCGCGGGATTGTCACGATGCTGAAGCGGGATCTGCACGAAGAAATAGAGTGTCTGGAGGCGGGCAACGGGCAGGAGGCGCTGCAGATCGTCAGCAGCCGCATGGTCGATCTGATCATCACAGATATCTGTATGCCGCTTTGTTCCGGCCTTGAGTTCGTCGAGCAGCTGCGCGCGATGAACCGGGAAATGACGGTGCTGATCATCTCTGGATACGATAATTTTGAGTACGCCCGCCAGGCGGTGCGTCTGGGCGTTAAGGACTATATCATGAAGCCCCTCCGGAAAGAGGCGTTTCTGGATCTGGTGGAGAACTGCATCGCGGAAATCCAGAAGCAGCAGATGGCCGTGCGCGAGCAGTCACAGGCCTATCTGAAGCAGGCGAGTCTGATGAGCGAGGTAAGAGACGAATCTCTGGCCGCACTGATCAGAGGCGAGCAGACAGACCAGCAGATCCAGCGCCTGAAGGCAATGGATGAAATCGCCGACGGTAAATTCTTTGCCGTGGCAGTTCTTCAGTATGATGCTGTTCCCGAGGTCTCAGACTGCATCGATTTTGTCGTAAAGAATATCACGGATGAATGTCTTCAAAAGCGGGGACTCCGTCAGCACGGGCAGACGCCGGATCCGGCGCGTGCGCCGCAGGGGCGTGCAGCAGAGCTGTCCGCCGCGGCCGGACGGGGCGGGCTGACGGAAGACGTGGTATTTCAGTCCGTTGCAGCCGGGCAGCATGAGCTTGCGATTATGTTTAGTCTTGAAAGCACGGAACAGAGGGGGATCATTGAGCGTGCCCTGCTGGAGACTGCTGATATCATACGGCAGACAGCGAGGGTGAAGGCGGCAGTCGGCACCGGAGAAATGGTATACACACTGAATGACTTGAACCGCGCGTATGAGACCGCGAAAACAGCGGCGGATTTCAAGATTTATGGCATGGGAAGAAGTCTTGTTTCTTGTCAGGAGATTGACAAAAACGGACTTCTGGATGAAAAGACCGCTGCGCGAAAGTGGCCGCGGCCTTCCGAGGAAAACCTGCAGGAAATTCAGAAGCTATTCTCTGAGCAGATGAAGGGGGATCCGGGCGCAGCGGAACTCCGGCAGCTTCGCGCGGATTTTGACGCGCTGTGCGCCCTCATATCGGACAGGCTCCGGAGCAGGGGAGCAAAGGAATGGAGCGGGAAAACCTTTTCAGAGCTTTGGGATGAATTTGACCTGCGCAGAGAGATCCGGGACAGAATCCTGTATCTGGAGAGCACAAAAGCGGAGAGCACTACGGAGCAGAGCGGACTTCTTCCCGAAATCATTGCCTTTACCAGAGAACATGTGACAGAGGAGATCGATCTGAACTTTCTGGCAGATCACTTTGGAAAATCCACTGGTTATATCGGGACGCTTTTCCGCAGAGGTTATGGGCAGGGATTCAATGAATTTGTGACAGCCGAGCGGATGAAGCTGGCACAGCATCTGCTGCTCGACCGCGCGCTGACGGTGCAGGATGTCGCGAAGAAATGCGGTTACTATAACACAAAATATTTTTCGGTGGTATTCAGGAAGGTGACGGGAACCAGTCCCAAGAATTATCAGATGAATGCAGGCCGGTAAAACCAAGGCTCTGCGGACGCGGCAAGACAGGGCGAGAATAACAGGCTGGAAAAAGGACGGAATGAAAATGAGGAGAAGCAGGATTATCAGAAATACAAAAAAAGCAGCAGTCCTCCTCCTCGTTCTGCTGCTCGCCGGATGCGGAGCTCCCGCGGGCAAGGGGGCACATAATTCGACTTCTTCTGCCATCAGGCAGACCGAAGGGCGGGACAGCGTGGAATCTCCTGCTACCTGGCAGCCAGGAGAACAGGCTGGCGTGGAATCTCCTGCTACTGGGCAGCCAGGAGAACAGGCTGGCGTGGAATCTCCTGCCACTGGACAGCCAGGAGAACAGACCAGTGAGGAATCCACTGTTGCCGGACAAGCTGGGGAGAAAAGTGACCCAGACGCCCTGCCGGGCAGCGCTGGCCATGCAGATACCTCCATCTCAAGGGGTGAGACATCTGACGGCACACTCCGGATTGGCGTCGCAGTGTACAGCCTGCAAAATGAATATATGAAACGCTTCGCCGCGAGCGCTTCTGAGGCAGCTGAAAAAGCAGGAATCACGCTGAAAATCTATGACGGCAATTACGACGCGGGGCTGCAGGTCACACAGATCGAGGAGATGATCGAGAGCGGCGTCGACGGGATTCTGCTGAATCCGGAGGACGCCGATGAAAGCGCCGCCTGTGTGGATCTGGCGCAGGAAGCCGGCGTTCCCGTGATCGCCGTCAATACGCGCGTAAACAGTGATAAAATCGCCAGCTATGTCGGGTCAGATGACGAGGAAGCCGGACGCCTGCTGATGCAGAGGGTCGCAGACGCGCTCGGCGGGAGCGGAAACGTTGTAATTCTGGAGGGACCGATCGGACAGTCAGCGCAGAGAGAACGTCTGGCGGGCATGAAGGAGATCCTGCGGAAATATCCTGAGCTCAAAGTGATCAGCTGCAAGACCGCCAACTGGTCCAGGCTGGAGGCACGCGGCGTCATGGAGAAGTGGCTGGGGATCTTCGACCAGATCGACGCCGTGGCGGCGGAAAATGACGACATGGCGCTGGGGGCAGCCGACGCGGTCACGGAGAAAAGATCTTCCGACGCAGCCGCGGGAAATAGTTCTTCTGATGTGGCCATGGATGCGGCCACAGAAAAAAGTTCTTCTGACGCGAGCGCGAAAAAAAATTCTTCCGGGAATTCCGGCGGAGCCGATCTCGTCATCGTTGGCATTGACGGCTCAGAGGACGCCGTGCGTGCTGTGGAAAACGGACAGATGACAGCGACCATTTTCCAGAATGCCGAGGCGCAGGGAGAGACGGCCGTGCAGGTCATGTCAGAACTGCTGCAGGGAAACAGAATAGAAAAAGAATATCTCATCCCCTTTGAGCTGATCGGACAGGAAGGAAGAACTGCGGCCGAATAGATTATCACCAGATAGAGATCAGGCTGTTCACAGGAAGAATATGCCAATGCTCCTGACACCGTCATATCTGAAATAAAAACAATCAAAAATGGAGAGGACTGTGTTGCGGGTTCAAACCTGCGGCGCAGTCTTTTTTTGAACCTTTTTCGGGTTTTTCAAACCTTTTTCAGGCATGTTTTTTCCTACAATAAAACCATCAAAACAAAGCAGCGGCGAAAAGCCGGCAGAGAAAGGACGGAAAAGAGACATGTTGGAATACTACGGAGTAGATAAGGATTTTTCACTACAGGGAAAAACAGCCATTATTACAGGTGGTGCGGCCGGGATCGGCTACGCGACAGCAGAGCTCTTTGCGAAAAAGGGCGTGCATCTGATTCTCGCGGATATGAACCCGCAGGTCAATGAGATCGCGAAAAATCTCGCGCCGGACGCGGCAGGCGTCCCGTGCGACGTGACAAAGGAAGAAGACAGACAGGCGGCACTGGAGGCAGGTGTCAGCGCCTTCGGAAAGGTGGACATCCTGGTCAACTGCGCCGGGATCGTGGCGCTGGAGAAAGCGGAGACGCTTCCGGAATCATTCTGGGACAGGACGATGGAGATCAACCTGAAGGCATCCTTTATGATGGCGCAGATGTTCGGAAAGTACCTGATTGACCACCATCTGCCGGGCAGCATCGTCAATATGGGCTCGCAGGCGGGCGTGATTGCGCTGGACAAGCATGTCGCCTACTGCGCGGCAAAAGGCGCAATCATCGCGATGACAAAGGTACTTGCGTATGAGTGGGGACAGTACGGCATTCGCGTGAACGCTGTGTCGCCGACGGTTGTTTTGACGGAGCTCGGGCACAAGGCGTGGGACGGTCCGGTCGGAGATGCCTTTAAGCAGGAAATCCCGGCGCGCAGGTTTGCTGAGCCGGACGAAATCGCGGGGACGATCGCCTTCCTCTGCAGCGGCGCGGCAGGAATGATTACGGGACACAATTTGCTGGTGGACGGAGGGTACACCATCAAGTGATGAGACGCCAGGCAAGCTGCGAGTTAAAAAGTCGGTAATAGAGAAAAATCATATAAGACAAAGAATTTTACATCGGGGAAGAATATCAGGCAAACAGGGAAAATCACGAAAAACAGGGAAAGGGAAGATACAATGCAGAGAATATTAAATAATCCGGACGATATTGTAGATGAGATGCTGGAAGGCTTTTTGAAGACACACGGAGATATGCTGGAGCGCGGCTCAAATCAGAGAGTCGTCAAAGTAAAGAACATTCCGAAGGATAAAGTGGCGGTCATCACCGGCGGCGGCTCCGGCCATAAGCCTGCTTTTATCGGATACGTCGGCAAGAACCTCTGTGACGCGGCGGCAGTCGGAGAGATCTGCTCGTCACCGACGGCAGCGGCGTTCCTGGACGCCGCGAAGGATACGGACCAGGGAAAAGGCGTTGCCTGCCTGTACGGAAATTACTCCGGCGACAATATGAACGTCAAGATGGCGGTCAGAATGGCGAAGAAGCAGGGCATCACGATCAAGACCGTCGTGGCCAACGATGATGTCGCGTCCGCGCCGAAGGATCAGCGGGAAAAGCGCCGCGGCGTCGCGGGGGAAGTGCTGATGTGGAAGGCCGGCGGCGCAAAGGCGGCCATGGGCGGCACACTGGACGAGGTGATTGCGGCAGCGCAGAAGGCAATCGACCACACACGGAGCGTCGGCATCGGATTATCCCCCTGTACGCTCCCGGCGGTCGGACACCCGAATTTTGAGATCAAACCTGGCACGATGGAGGTCGGGATCGGTCACCACGGCGAACCGGGAATTGCGGTCACAGAGCTGGAGACAGCTGCAGGCATGGCAAAACGCATGACAGATGTAGTGCTCCCGGACTATCCGTTCGTCAGCGGAGACGAAGTAGTTGTTCTGATGTCAGGACTCGGCGCGACACCTGTGATGGAACTGTACGTGCTTTACAACGAAGTCGAGAAAATTCTCACGGAAAAAGGAATCCGTGTATATCGATCTTACGTCGGCAATTATTTCACATCTCTTGAGATGATGGGCGCGACACTGACAGTGATGAAGGTAGATGACGAGCTGAAGGAGCTGATCGACATGCCGTGTGATTCCATGGGTCTGAAGCAGATTTGATACGAAGTGCTGGTCAGATAGTTTTATCCGATTTGCTGTATCCACATGGGAAATATAACTGAGCACACAGGCGGCTCTGGTAAATCAGGCGAACCTGGACAGTGCTTTTCAGATCCGGGAATCAAATCAATCAGATACATTCAAAACGAAAAGACAGGGAGAATTAAAAATGGAAACAATTAAAAATAAAGACGGGAAGAAGATCCTGCTGGCAATGGTAAAAGGAATTCAGGATAACAAGGATTATCTCGGGGAGGTTGACGGCCTGATCGGGGACGGCGACCACGGCATGAACATGAACAAAGGATTTACGCTGTATGAGAAGCGTTTCGGTGATCGGGAGATCAATTTCACAGAGGGGCTTGATGAACTCGGCAACATCCTGTTTTCAGAGATTGGCGGTTCGATGGGACCCATTTACGGAACGATTCTGATGGATATGGCAGCGGAGCGCGAAGACGCAGAGGAGATCGGTGCCGCGGATCTCGCGGATATGCTCGGAGCAGGTCTTACGGGACTGCAGGAGATCGTTGAGGCGCAGGTCGGTGATAAGACCCTGGTAGATACGCTCAGTCCTGCGGTAGACGCCCTGCGAAAGGACGCGGAAGCAGGCGCGGATTTCGGCCAGGCACTGGAACATATGAAGGCCGCGGCGGCTGCAGGAAGGGACTCGACAAAGGATCTGGTCGCGAAATTCGGCCGGTCCAGCAGGCTCGGGGAGCGCTCCAGAGGTGTTTTGGACGCAGGAGCGACGTCCTGCTGCATTATTTTAACATCCATGGCAGACGCAATGATTGAATTGCTGTAGATATTATTCTGTGGCGAATGTGCAGCACGGACATCCTAGAAATAAATATACGATGGGAGAATTGGATTATGAATATCATGGATAAAGTAAGGAGAACTCCGAGGTGTGACTGGCCGGTTGCGGATCAGGAGCAGTCGGGCGTTGGAAATTTTGTGGGGCTGTACGGCGGCGAGCACATCACCGCGACGGAGTTTGTCATCGGCGCCACGCTTGTTCAGTATGGATGCTCCGCGACGGATATCCTGATCGGGCTCGCGATCGGAAATCTGCTGGCGGTGCTGACATTTACCTTTCTCTGCGCGCGGATTGCGGTGGATACAAGATTGACACTGTATTCATTTCTTGCGCGTATCCTCGGCGAGAAGATGCAGAAGGTCTACGACTTGATCTGGGGCGTCGGTTTTTCCGCGCTCGGGGCTGCGGGCCTGTGCATCTCCGCCACCGCGATCCGCCGGATTTTCCGTGTGCCGATTCAGCACATGTGGTATCCGACCAGCTTTAAGTTTGTACTGATCGTGGCGGTACTCGGCATCGTTATTACACTGATCGCCGCAAATGGATTTGAGGCAGTCGCGAAATTCGCCTCAACCTGCGTGCCGTGGATGATCTCTCTGTTTTTCCTGGGAATCGTCGTCGTACTGCCGCAGCTGATGAAAGCGACCGGCTATGGAAGCATTACTTCTGCGGCGGATCTGCTCAGGCTGCTGAACACACACGTGTGGACAGCGGAGCAGGCTGGCGGAAGCTCACTCGGTATCATTCACGTCATCGCATTCGCGTGGACCTGCAACGTCGCGTGGCACTTTGCTCTGAACGATATGTCTCTGCTGCGGTACGCAAAGGATTATAAATATGGATTCACGTCGGCAGTCGGTATGTACATCGGACACTTTTTTGCCTGGATCAGCGCGGGCATCATGGGCGCGACGGCGTCGATTCTGCTCAGCACACCGCTGGCACAGCTGGATTCCGGCGAAGTAACCTTCGCGGTTCTCGGCTACGCGGGTCTCCTGGCGGTTATCATTGCCGGATGGACCACCGCCAACCCGACATTTTACAGAGTGGCACTGTCACTGAACGCAGTGTTCAAAAAACTCTCTCACAAGCAGACTACTTACATCGCCGGGTGTCTGATCACACTGGCTGCCTGCTTCCCGGTCGTCCAGCGGGCTGCGGATATCCTGACCTTCCTGGGACTGGCCGTAGAAGGCGTCGGCGCAATCTGTATCACTGAGCAGTACATCTTCCCGAAAATCGGCTACACACGCTACTGGAATATGTACAAAAACAAAAAAGGCGTCAACTGGGCAGCGACGATTTCATGGGGCATCAGCATCGCGTTTGTCGCAGTCATGATTCTTACAAGACCGGTACACCAGAACTTCTGGTTTATCCCGAATTACATCATTCCGATGGTGAGCTATATCATTCTGGCAGGCCTGATGGGCGCGAAGGAAGCGTATCCGGAGGAGGAGAGAGAAGAACTTGCCTATGAGGCTGCGCTGCAGGAGTACGCAAACAGCCACGTTGAGATGCCCGCCGAGGTAAAAACACCGGCAGCGGCAGCGATCCTGAGGGGCATCGGTTTTGCGGACCTGGCCGTGATGGTAATCGGCGGCATCGTCTGCATGACGGGCGGCATCGATCTGACATTGTTTAAGGGACTCGCGGCAGTCAACTCGGTCGTGTACTTTGCGTGCAACGGAGCGGCGATGGCTGTCATCGCGAAAGCAGGAAAAAAGGCGCCTGCGGCAGAAGCCGGGGCAGATGAGAAGGCAGCAGCCGCAAAACAGCTGGCGGCGTCATGAAGTAATACCAGAATGTACAGAACAACATTCTTCCAGCAAACATAGTGATACGAAAATAACTTGAAACCGCATGTGGAAGGAGAAAGTAAAATGAAAATCGCAATCGGATGTGATCCAAACGCAAAACAGGCGAAAGAGGACCTGATACAGTTTATTGAGAAGCAGGGATACGGCGAGGTGACGGATTTCGGGAGTGATGACGCGATTTACGCGCATGTCGCAGAGCAGGTGGCGGAGTCGGTCGCGAATCACACGTATGACAGGGGTATCCTGATCTGCGGAACAGGAATTGGCGTGTCGATCGCGGCCAACAAAGTAAAAGGCGCGTACGCGGCGCTGGTTTCGGATGTTTATTCTGCAAAAAGGGCGCGTCTGAGCAACGACGCGAACATCATCTGCATGGGCGCGTTTACCTCCGGACAAAAGGTGCGGGAGGAGATGACAGAAGCGTTTCTCACAAATGAATTTGTGCCGGGGTGTGCCTCTCAGCCGAAGGTTGACGCATTTGTAGCCTATGATTTTGCGCGGGCGTAACGGATTTTCGGAGTCAACGATAATTATTAACTAATTTTCACATAGTTGTCTTTTTCTTTACAAACTCCCACATATGCGCTAATATAAACCTATATTGGTTTGTCGGAGCTTTAACAAACAGCCCCTTCGGATCAGTATTTCAGGGAGAAAAAAGAATAATCGAGGTGGAGAATGGACAAGTATGTCATCAAAGGGGGCAGTCCTCTCGTTGGTGAAGTGGAAATTGGGGGAGCCAAGAACGCCGCACTTGCAATTCTGACAGCCGCAATTATGACAGATGAGCCTGTTGTAATTGACAACATTCCGGACGTCAGCGATATCAATGTGCTGCTCGAGGCGATTTCCGTCATCGGCGCAACAGTAGAGCGGATCGACCGCCACACAGCCCGGATCAATGGGGTTACGATCGGGTCTGTCAGCGTAGATTACGCCTACATCAAGAAAATCCGTGCATCTTACTACCTGCTTGGCGCGCTGCTTGGGAAGTACAAGCGCGCGGAAGTACCGCTTCCGGGCGGCTGCAACATCGGCAGCCGGCCGATCGACCAGCACCTGAAGGGCTTCCGGGCACTTGGTGCGAAGGTCGAGATCCGCAATGGCAACATTGTCACTTCCGCGGAGCGGCTTCACGGAGCACATATCTATATGGATATGGTCTCTGTCGGCGCGACCATCAACATCATGATGGCAGCGGCACTGGCAGAGGGAAACACCACAATTGAGAACGCAGCGAGGGAGCCGCATGTCGTTGACGTGGCAAACTTCCTGAACTGCATGGGCGCGAATATCAAGGGCGCCGGAACAGACGTCATCCGCATCAAGGGCGTGCAGCAGCTGCACAGAACGTCCTACACCATCGTGCCGGATATGATCGAGGCAGGCACATACATGTTTGCCGCGGCCGCGACGAAGGGTGATGTGCTGATCAAGGATATCATCCCGAAGCATCTGGAGGCCATGACGGCCAAGCTTCAGGAAATCGGCTGTGAAGTCGAGGAATTCGATGACGCGATTCGCGTCTCGGCGAAGTCACGCCTGGGCAAGACACAGGTGAAGACGCTCCCGTATCCCGGCTTCCCGACAGATATGCAGCCGCAGATGAGTGTTGTGCTCTCGCTGGCGCACGGCACGAGCATCGTGACGGAGAGCATTTTTGAGAACCGCTTCAAATACGCGGACGAGCTGATGCGCATGGGCGCGAACATCAAGGTCGAAGGCAACACAGCCATCATAGACGGCGTGCAGCAGCTGACAGGGGCGCGTATCAGCGCGCCGGATCTGCGCGCGGGCGCGGCGCTTGTGATCGCGGGACTCGCGGCGGAAGGCGTCACCGTAGTCGATGATATCGTCTACATCCAGCGTGGATACGAGGATTTCGCGCGGAAGCTGCAGGGTCTCGGCGCCGAGATCGAGCAGGTGCGGGAAGAAAAGGAAGTCCAGAAGTTCCGCCTTCGCGTGGGCTGAAAAAACTGAAGAATAAAGCGTGGGATGAAGCTGACTGTTAAGTAACTGCGATTGGATCCATGGGACATTTCAACGAAAGTGTCCCATGGATTCTGTTTTTATCTTGACGTGAATTAGGAAACACGATATTGTTTGTTATGGAAATCCAGTGTGTTTTATAGATATTGAAGTACAGTTATCATTTTTCCAGCAAGACAGATGCATAGTTATGATGCTTCTATAGGAAATGATGTAATAGATGGGAGATAATTCTCAATCACAAGAGATAAGGAGATAAAAATGGAAAAATTACTCTTCACATCCGAGTCCGTCACCGAGGGACATCCGGATAAAATCTGCGACGCGATTTCTGACGCGGTGCTCGACGCCTGCATGGAACAGGATCCGATGAGCCGCGTGGCCTGCGAGACAGCGACCACGACAGGTCTCGTACTGGTCATGGGCGAGATCACGACAAAGGCAAATCTGGACGTTCAGAAGATCGTCCGCGATACGGTTTCAGAGATCGGCTACACACGCGGCAAATACGGCTTTGACGCAGAAAACTGCGGCGTCATCGTGGCGCTGGACAAGCAGTCCACTGATATCGCGATGGGCGTGGACAAGGCACTCGAGGCAAAAGAGTCCGATATGTCCGACGAAGACATCGAGGCGATTGGCGCCGGCGACCAGGGAATGATGTTCGGGTACGCATGCAATGAGACAGAGGAGCTGATGCCGTATCCGATCAGCCTCGCGCACAAGCTCTGCAGACGCCTGACAGAGGTGCGCAAGAACGGCACACTGCCGTATCTCCGCCCGGATGGAAAATCCCAGGTCACAGTTGAGTACGACAGCGAGGGAAAGCCGGTTCGTCTGGATGCCGTTGTCCTCTCCACGCAGCACAGCTCGGAAGTCAGCCAGCAGCAGATTCATGAAGAGATCAAAAAGTATGTCTTCGACCCGGTTCTTCCGAAGGATCTTCTGGACGGAAATACAAAATTCTACATCAACCCGACCGGCCGCTTTGTCATCGGCGGACCGCACGGTGACTCCGGCCTGACCGGCCGCAAGATCATCGTCGACACCTATGGCGGATACGCGCGTCACGGCGGCGGCGCGTTCTCCGGCAAAGACTGTACGAAGGTAGACCGCTCCGCAGCTTACGCTGCCCGCTATGTGGCAAAGAATATCGTGGCGGCAGGCCTTGCGGACAAGTGTGAGATTCAGCTGTCCTACGCCATCGGCGTCGCGCAGCCGACATCCGTGCAGGTATTCACATTCGGAACAGGCAGAATCGACGACGAGAAGCTGACAGACATCGTGCGCGAGAACTTCGATCTGCGCCCGGCCGGCATCATCAAGATGCTCGACCTGCGCCGTCCGATCTACAAGCAGACCTCCGCGTACGGCCATTTCGGAAGAACAGACGTAGATCTTCCGTGGGAGAAGCTGGACAAGGTTGAGGATCTGAAGAAATATCTCTAAGGGAGCACTGGTTAGACAGGTGTGTCCCAAAGCCAGAACGAAAGGCGGTTGCTGAAAACAGCAGCCGTCTTTTTATGCGGGAAAACGCAAAAGGGCGAAAGGGTTTTAGAAAGAATTAATATCAGCAGATTGCGGATTGTGATATACTTTTGAAAGGTATCCCGTCCCATGACGGAAAGGCATTTTATTCCATCGCAGGCACGCTGGCAACGGTGACTGACGACAACGCAGTAAATGGAAAACCAGACAAGGATTGTGACAGTTCCTTAGGAAACGATGTACTAGTATGAATAAAGATCCGGGCATGCGCCTGAAAAACCGAATAAAGATCGCCTTCTTTCTGGTTGTCCTGATCCCGGTCGTGACGACGGGGCTGATTTTCGGGTGCCTGACGCACCCGCTGAACGCGGATTATCCTGCCCCGGTGCTTCCGGGTGAGGTGTGGATCGCCGTGGCAGTTGTTTTCATCGGCTCGCTGGTTATCACCAGCATCTGTGTGGGCGCGTGGATTTACTACCAGATTGCCTCACCTCTGCAGGAACTGAAATGGGCAGCCCGGAATATCCGCGACGGAAATCTTGATTTCACAATAGATGCCACGAGCAACGTCCGTGAGGTCAACGAGCTCAGCGAGGATTTCGAGGAGATGCGCGTGCGGCTCAAGGAATCTGCGGAGGAAAAGGTCGCGGATGATCAGGAGAGCAAGGAACTGATCCGCAACATCTCGCATGATCTGCGCACGCCTATCACGGCGATCAAAGGATATGCCCTCGGCATTATGGACGGCGTTGCTTCGACGCCGGACAAAATGGAGCACTACGTCCATACCATTTACAACAAGGCAAATGACATGGACAAGCTGATCGACGAGCTGACCATCTACTCCCGCCTGGATACGAACCGCATTCCGTATAATTTCGCGCGGCTGAATGCCACTGCGTATTTTGAGGACTGCGTCGAGGATCTGCGGATGGATCTGCAGGCGCAGGACATCGGCCTGATCTTCAGCAATGACGTGGCGGCGGATGTCATGATGATTGCGGACGCGGAGCAGCTCAAGCGCGCCATCAACAATATTATCAGCAATGCCGTGAAATACATGGATAAGCCGGACGCGCTGATCCGCTTCCGCCTGCGTGATGTGGGTGATTTTATCCAGATTGAGATCGAGGACAACGGAAAAGGCATCGCGCAGCGCGATCTGGCGCGTATCTTTGACCGGTTTTACCGGACAGACGCGTCGCGGAACAGCCGGATCGGCGGCAGCGGAATCGGCCTTTCGATCGTCCGCAAGATTATAGAGGATCATGAAGGAAATGTCTGGGCTACCAGCAGAGAAGGTATCGGAACAGTTATTTACTTTGTTTTGCGGAAATATGAAAACGGAGACGCCGCGCAAGATGATAAGCCGCAGGAGTGACAGGAGTGAAAGGATCAGAGCATGAGCAAAATACTGATTATCGAAGATGAAGAAGCAATCGCGAATCTGGAAAAGGATTATCTGGAACTGTCGGATTTTGAGGTGGAAATCGCAAACGACGGAACGGAAGGGCTGCGTCTCGCGCTGGAGGGAAACTGCGACCTCATTGTGCTGGATCTGATGCTGCCGGGTGTCGACGGCTTTGAAATCTGCCAGCAGATCCGTGAAAAGAAGGACATTCCGGTCATCATCGTGTCCGCGAGAAAGGATGATATCGACAAAATCCGGGGACTTGGCCTCGGCGCGGACGATTATATGACGAAGCCATTTTCCCCGAGTGAAATGGTAGCCCGCGTCAAGGCGCACCTCGCGCGCTACGACCGCCTGATCGGCATCAAACCGCAGAACGACATCATTGAAATCCGCGGCATCAAGATCGACAAAACCGCGCGCCGCGTGTGGGTCAACGGCGAGGAGAAACCATTCACCAACAAAGAATTTGATCTGCTCACATTCCTCGCGGAGAATCCCAATCACGTCTTCAAAAAGGAAGAACTGTTCCAGAAAATCTGGAACATGGAGTCCTTCGGCGATATCGCGACCGTTACGGTCCATATCAAGAAAATCCGCGAGAAGATCGAATTCAACTCCTCCAAGCCCCAGTACATCGAGACGATCTGGGGCGTGGGGTACCGCTTTAAGATATAGTATTTGCACAAAGATTCCAGAAAACGCTGATTTTACGGCATTTTTTGCTATAATAAGACCACGAAAAACGAGTCGTTACTACCAAAATTACTACCAAAAATCAGAATCCTGACTCGAGAAAAGAGCCATGTGGTAGTAACGAAACGCGGATCGTGATCTTATTTTTTCAGAAAGGGAAAGGAACGCTGAAGGTATCGCGCAGCTTCCAGTGAACTGTTTTGCGCAAAAGTGAAGTAAAAGATACCGGTATCCCCGGCATTAAGCAAAGACTGAAAGACGGAAAATATCTGGTCACGCTCGACCTCGGACGCCAGCTCCGGATGAACAAAAAGACCGGCAAAATGGAGATGCGTCAGGTCAAAACTACGTACACTTATACAACGTTGAAAGAGGCGAAAGCCGCCGTTGGGAGAAATGCCAATAAAAAACAGCAAAAGAAAACGACGATCACGACGAAACTGAAGATTCCGGACATGAGGGTATAGAGAGAAGTAAATGCGAGTATTATTAGTTGAAGACGACGAGGCGATCGGGGTAGGCCTTTCGTACTCTCTGGAGAAGGAGGGGTATGAGGTCGTAACAGCAAAAAACACGGCGGAAGCCAGGTCGGCCTGGAAGCCGGGAAAGTACGACATCTGCGTTCTGGACATCAATCTACCGGACGGCAGCGGCTATGACATCTGCCGGTTCATCAAACAATCGGAAGATGTGCCGGTGATCTTTTTGACAGCCGTCGATGCGGAAGTCAACGTGGTCATGGGGCTGGAGATGGGTGCTGATGATTATATATGCAAACCCTTCCGGGTAGGTGAGCTGATGGCAAGGATCAAAAGTGTTCTCCGCCGGGCGGGGCGAACACAGCATCCCGACACGGAGAACAGTGGGTTCGATGGTCCGGGAGTTATTGGGGATATCCGGATCTACACAAAAGAAGCCAGAGTGACACGGGTCGATGCAATGACAGGACTGGAGGAGACGATAGAATTGACGGCACTGGAATACCGTCTGCTTCTGACTTTTGTGAATCACAGAGGGATCGTGCTGTCCAGGAAAAAACTGCTTGAAGACATGTGGGATATCAGCGGCGATTTTGTCAATGACAATACGCTGACAGTATACATCAAACGGCTGAGGGATAAGATCGAAAGGAATCCTGCCAACCCGGTGATCATCCGTACTGTACGGGGACTGGGCTATATCCTCGATAAGCAAGGAATGTGACCTATGAATAACAGGGAATACAGGAACACTGTTCTGATCAGTACTGTCATTATTTTGGCGGCTTTTATTTGTGGAACGATGCTGATTGGAATAAAAGCCGGACTTTTTTTATTGCTGTCAGGGGCGGCCCTCCTGACGGTTTTTGCCATTTATACGAAGAAGAGATACCAGCACATCGCTGACCTGAACGATTATCTTGTCCGGGTGCTGGCGGGATCTGAAGCGCCGGAAATCGGAAGTCAGGAGGAGGGGGAGCTTTCCATCCTCCGCACCAATATCTATAAAGCGGCAACGATGCTGCAAACGCAGAATGAACAGCTGGCAAATGACAAAACTCAGCTTGCATCAGCACTGGGAGACATCAGCCATCAGCTGAAGACACCGCTGACTTCCATGATGGTCATGAATGATCTTCTTATGGATGAGGCGGAGGATACAAAACGGAAAGAACTGCTGCGGACGCAGTCGGCTCAGCTTGACCGCATGAACTGGCTCATCCAGACCCTTTTAAAGATCTCGAAATTGGATGCCGGGACAATCGTACTGAAGAGGGAGAATGTCCGCGTTCCAGACCTGATCACGGAAGCCGTCAGGCCGTTTCTGATCCAGCTGGATGTCAGAAATATCGTCTGCAGGCAGGACATTCCCGAACAGACTATTTCCTGTGACCGCAACTGGACCGTCGAAGCGCTGCAAAACATCATAAAGAACTGTATCGAGCACATGCGTGACGGGGGAATACTCTCCATAGCGGCGGATGACACACAGCTGTTTGGACGGATTACGATCAGGGACACCGGATGCGGGATTCCGGCAGAGGATCTTCCTCATATCTTCGAGCGGTTCTACAAAGGGAATAATGCCGGAAAAGACAGTGTTGGGATCGGGCTGGCACTTACAAAGCGCATTCTTGAGGGCGAGCACGGTGAGATAACCGTAGAAAGCACGGAAGGCGTCGGAACGTCTTTTTCGATTCGGATCTATAAGACCATTATCTAATGTGACAAAACTGTCATGAGAAAAGTCACCGGATCGTAAGTCTTAGTGATTACTCTGTTCTTAAACAGGAAAAACCGGTCATATGCCGGCAGATCCGTTTGGGAAAGGAGTTTTTTGATATGAAGATACTTGAAATTAAAGATCTGTGCAAAGTCTACGGCACAGGGGAGACAAAAGTCGATGCCTTAAAGAACGTTTCCTTTGATGTGGAGCAGGGCGAATTTGTGGCCATCGTCGGCCCGTCGGGCAGCGGCAAATCCACGCTGCTGCATATCCTGGGCGGCGTGGACAGTCCGACATCCGGGGAGGTGATCATATCCGGAACGGATATCAGCAAGCTGGATGAAACAAAGCTTGCGATCTTCAGAAGGAGGCAGATCGGCCTCATTTACCAGTTTTACAACCTGATCCCTATCCTAAACGTTGAAGAAAACATGACGCTTCCCATCCTGCTTGACGGGAAAAAACCGGATCGGGCTTTGCTTTCCGATCTTGTGGAAAAGCTGGGATTGTCATCAAGACTTACGCATCTTCCGAATCAGCTGTCCGGCGGCCAGCAGCAAAGGGTCTCCATCGGGCGTGCGCTCATGAACCATCCGGCCCTTCTTTTAGCTGACGAACCGACAGGCAACCTTGACAGCGAAAACAGCAAAGAGATCGTCTCTCTTCTTAGGAAGTTCAACAAGGAGAACAAACAGACCGTCATCATTATCACGCACGATGAGAGAATCGCTCTCTCCGCCGACCGGGTCATTACGATCGAAGACGGAAGGATCACCAGGGATTCCAGAGAGGCGGAGGTGAGCGCATCATGAGCATCATGGCAAAACTCACTCTGCGGCATCTCTTGGAAAACCGGAAAAGGACCGTTGTCACGATACTTGGCATAGCGACAGCGACAGCTCTGATCAGCGCCATTCTCCTCGGGGCGTTCTCTTTTTTTCAATTCTTCGGCTATCTGGCGACAAGGACGGACGGCAATGCTCACGCCGCCTTTTACGAATTGACGAAAGAACAGGCAGATGGCCTGCGGTCAGATGACAGGCTCGAACTCATCGGAGTGTCCGACAGAGATCCCAAAATCAGTGGCGTTAAGCTTGACAGCGGAAAAGAGGATCGGTTCCGGACAGGGAACATCTCTCACGGTGACGCGGGTTATATGACAGAGATGATTCTTGGTGATTACGAGGGAACCCTCCCGGAAGGTTCCTCTGAAATAGCGGTGGAGGAACAGTTCCTTAAGGATAACGGGCTTTCTGTCAGCGTCGGGGACACCTTCACCTTTGCGCAAGGTTACCGGTATTATTATGACGAGAATGGCGAGATCGTTTATCTGGCAGGCAATTACAGGTCGGATGAAGACTTTGAGGCGGCATCCACGGAAACCTGCACGGTGACGGCCATCCTGCACGGGAACCGGCCGACGGAGGGTTTTGATATCCTGCGGGGGATGGACCCCGAAGTATTTCCGGAACTGAAGGACGTCGAGGTGAGGGTGACCTTAAAGAACTGTGATCATACGGCAATCCGTCAGATCCGTCAGATCGCAAATGATTACGGGATCAGCAAATATGACATCAACACCGAATATATGCTGAGCGTGTTCGCCTTTGAAGACAGTACCGGTACATACCGCTCCTTGTTTGTGATCATGGGCATCGCGCTTCTGATTGTGATCATTACGTCTGTGGTCCTGATCGTCAATTCCATCGGCATGTCGCTGGCGGAACGGCTGCGCTATCTCGGCATGCTGGCCAGTGTCGGTGCAACGGGTCGTCAGAAGAGATTCTCGATATTCTTTGAAGGGCTTCTTCTGGGAGTCATCGGTATTCCCCTGGGGCTGCTCATGGGATATATCGGCACAAAAGTGACCCTGATATTCCTTGGCCGAAAGGTTCTCGAAGCGGAGATCCTTGCCGGGGCAGAGGGCATGCGGGGAAGCATTCCCATTGCCTGCTCCGCCCGGGTGATCCTTGCGATTGTCATCTGTGCTGCCATGACGATCTTCATTTCCACACTTGTACCGGCTTTTAAGGCAGCGAAAGTCATGCCTATTGATGCCCTGCGCCAGAGCAACACGATTAAAGTGAAGGCAAAGAAGCTGAGGACCTTCCCGCTGATCCGCCGGATCTTCGGTTTCGAAGGAGAGCTTGCCTATAAAAATATTAAAAGGAACGGGCTCAAGGGATCGGTCATTACGGTATCCATTGCCGTTTCTGTGATTCTCTTTCTGACGATCAGCTTTTTCTGTGATTCCATGAAGCGGGTCAATCAGTATGACTTTGACCTGCCGTGTCAGATCATTGTCTCCTGCTCTCTTTCGGAAAGTGATCAGCTGCGGCAGGAACTGTTGGAAATGGATGACGTAGAGAAGGTCTTCGGCGGCGGTATGATCCAGTTTGTGTTTGAGAAAAGAGAGAATGAAAAGATCACGCTGGCGAATAAAGATATCACGAATCCGGATTACCTGACGGCTGACTACAAAGACCTTCATCCATCAAGCATGGCGCTTGTTCTGGTTGATGATGCCGATTTCAGAAACCTGATCGAAGCCAATGGTCTCTCAGAGGATAAGTACTTCGGGGATGAACTGCGGGGCGTCCTTTTGAACAACTTCTTTCATGATACGCGGTCTGCGGCCGTGTTTAACGACGGTGTTCTCGGGCAGAGCCTTCATTACGATGAAACAGAGGGAAATCCGCCTGCCGTCGAGATCGGGGACTTTGTCTCGTATGACGATAACAACGATATTCTGAAGATGACGCCCAGAGGGACACTCACGGTTTATGCCCCGGCTTCCGTCTATTATGAGAAAGCCAAAGAGACGATTCCGGAAGATATTTTAACCTGCGATCTGTGCCTTGTGACGGGAAATCACAACGACGTGTACCGGAAGGTCTATGACCTGCTGGAGTCCGAAGGCTATCATAACTACAGTGTTGCTGACATGACGGATTCCATGGAGGTCATGAACACAGTAACGCTCCTGTTGAAGACAGCCATGTACGGATTTACGATCCTGCTGACACTGATTGCAGCAGCCAACATCAACAATACCATTTCAACCGGTGTGCTGCTTCGAAGAAGAGAGTTCGCGATGTACAAATCCGTGGGGATGGCTGACGACGGATTCGGGAAAATGATCCGCCTGGAGACATTCCTGTACGGAATCCGGGCTCTTGTGATCGGAATCCCCGTATCCATCCTCATAAGCTATGTGATGTTCCGGGCCTTTGACGCCGAACTGTATTCCTTTAACATCGACTGGCGCATGTACATTCTTGTTATTGCCGTCGTGTTTGCGGTCGTCGGCGCAAGCATGCTTCTTTCGGTGAATAAGCTGAAAAGTGACCGCATTATTGAAGTGTTGAAAAATGAGATGGTGTAATAGCTGGGGATAGGCCGCCTGTCGAAAATATAGCTGCCGGAGAATACTTTTATAGAGTTCTTCGGCAGCTATTTATGTTTTGGGTCAGGTTGCTGTGTGCATCAGCAGCCATAATGGCTTTCTTCCTGTATTATGCCTTCCGCACCGCAAAGATTTTTAAAGCTCACTTGCCGGTTTCGGGCGAAGGCCAGTCGATTTCTTCAATGGCCCGGTCTTCTTTCGGAACCTTTTCCGGAAATTTTGCCATCCAGTCCACATAAGTTTTTATATCAATAAATCCGTTCTCCAGTTCTTCAACTTTTTTAGCCCAGGAAGCCGCCATGTTTGCAATAAAAGATCCTCGTCTTTGCCAACTCCTTCTGGGACTGGTACAACGGAATGGCCTCGTAAACATGAAAGCAAGCCGGTTTATCAGAGGATGAGCCTGGCAATATTCCCCACTGGGGGAACGCCCTGTTTGAGCGGGGCGATACATATAGACGGACGCAGCCGTCAGGGAAAGTATTCTGCGAAGAGAAATGATGACCCCAAATGATAAAGGAGACTTTTGAATGAACGAAATAAAGGAAATACTGCGGCGGGAAGCAATGAAGGCGATGAGGGACAATAACCGGGCTGGATTTGAAAAGGCTGCGTATTATGATGCGGAAATGGGAAGTTGCCTGATTAAGCTGTATGAAGACCGGCTGCCGTTGGAAGAGAAGTGCCGGATCGCGGTATATCATTACAGTAATCACGGAGATTTCTATCCCACTATCCGTAAATATGTCAGAAAAGCCCGCGTTATACGTCCGGAAAACTGGAGTGATGAGCTGCCGTCTTGGATCAGAGATAACGAAACTTTTATTGTATACCGAGGCGGGGGAGAGACTATAAGTAAAGCACCGTATTGCCTATCATGGACGTTATCAAGGGAAGTAGACGAGTGGTTTATGAAACGCCATGAACTAACACGTCCGGGAGAACAGCACCTATATCGGGCTTCGATTGCAGCGGATAAGGTGATTGCCTATATCGGCAATAGGAATGAATATGAGATCGTTCAATACCGGGAAGTGAAGGGCGTAGAAGAAATTGAATTTGAAATTCAGTGATTATTTCAGCGCAGAATATGATATGCTTACGATGAGTATGACGAATGAAGGGGTTTACTGCATGAGCGAAGTTTTTGACATTCGGAAATTTGATGAATATAAAGAAGATAACCGGCGTGAAGTTAAGAAAGCAAAGCAAAGTATTCCGGTCAGCCTTTGGGATACGTACTCTTCCTTTGCGAACTGTTATGGCGGTGTAATCATACTGGGAGTAAAAGAACGCGAAGATGGCTCGTGGTATACGACCGGGCTGCAGGATCCTGCCAGGCAAAAGAAGATATTCTGGGACACAATCAATAACCGGACGAAGGTCAGCATCAATCTGCTTACAGAAAAGGATGTTGAGACATATGAAATGAATGGGGACACAATTATGGTTGTTCATGTCCCCATGGCAAAACGCGAACAAAAACCGGTTTATATTAATGATGACCTGTTTGGAGGGACTTTCCGCCGTAACTGGGAGGGGGACTATCATTGTACTCCCCTGCAGGTAAAAGCGATGCTGCGTGATCAGACGGAAGACACCTACGATATGAACGTACTTCCGAAGACGTCGATGAGTGACCTTAATTATGATACGATACATTCATATCGGAATCGTCATCAGCTTCTGCGGCCTGGTCATCCATTTGAGGGATATTCCGACGATGAGTATCTGCGCAGTATTGGAGCAGCCTCTATATCTGATGATGACGGCCAGCTTCATCCGACAGGTGCCGGCCTTTTGATGTTTGGCGACGAGTTCAATATCATTCGTCAATTTCCGGAATATTTTCTTGATTATAGAGAGATACTGGATCCGACAATACGTTGGACAGACCGTCTTCAGTCCAGCTCAGGGGAATGGTCCGGTAATCTCTGTGATTTTTACTTCCGGGTATATAATAAAATTCAAAAGGATATCAAAGTGCCTTTTGATACAAAAGGCGGGGATCGTATAGACGATACACCGGTTCATAAAGCGCTTCGTGAGGCACTTGCGAATTGCCTGATCAATGCAGACTTTTTCGGAAAATTCGGAGTGGTTATAAAAAAAGAAGCAGATTCAGTGACTCTGGAAAACCCGGGATATATTCGAGTTGGGAAAAAACAGATGTTGCTTGGAGGGCTGTCCGATCCCAGAAATAAAGCTTTGATGAAGATGTTTAATATGATCAATGTCGGTGAACGAGCTGGCAGCGGCGTTCCGAATATTCTGCAGACTTGGAGCAAAGAACAATGGATCGCGCCGGAAATTGAAGAACAGTTCAATCCGGACAGGACAATTTTGAAACTCTCATTTTTAAAGAAAACAGACTTGGGTGGGGGAGAGCCCACCCAAGCTCCCACCCAAGCTTCCACCCAAGCCACCCAAGCTCCCACCCAAGTTTCAGACGGGAACGAAGGTCCGCATATACGCGAAACCGTTTATACGCTTTCTGGACTGGATCTGGCTATTGTTAATTTGATGAGAAAACAGCCGGGTATTTCGCAAAATACTATGGCGGATGAATTGAAGGTCAACAGGAACACGTTAAAATATCACGTAGCCAGATTGAAAAGTATGCAGGTTATAGAGAGGAAGGGGTCCTCTCAAAAGGGCGCGTGGATTGTAAAGATATAAATTACTACCACCCGGCCTCATTACTACCGCCATTACTACCGTAATCTAAAACGACAGCCATAACCCCCTGAAAAACTACAGGGAAAGAAACCGTCAGGGTTCCGAGAAAACACTGTAAAACAGGGAAAAACAGGGTGTTTCGTCGATTTGCACAGGCCGGGATGGTGGCTACCGCTTTAAGATTTAAAATCAGAGCCGGAAGTCCGGGAAGCGCGTAAATACTGGACAAAACGGCGCTTTAGCCAACTAAAATCGGCGAAAAAACTACCAAATTTTTTACAAGGCATTGTTTCACGTTGAATCATAATGTGGAATGGTGCCGTTTGTTTTTGGGCAATGGCCTTTGCCTTATCTTACTCTATTTTCAGGCATTCAATATTCACCATAGGGGAGAGAAAAATTATACTCTGTACAAGTTGACAAAAGATAAATACCGAGTATAATTTTACATAGAATCAGAATGGTCGTCTTTAGAAAGGACTCTGTCATGTATGTAGGCCGATATGAACCTGTCGCAATTCCCAAGAATGGCAAACTACACATTCAGAAAAACGGATATGTATACTGGTCGAATGCCTCAAGGTGGAATAATGAAAAGAAGCAGAGTATCGACAATCGGGTTTCTATTGGAAAAGTTATTCCGAATCAACCCGGTATGATGTATCCCAACAAAAAATATTTTGACATCTTTGGGGTAGATCCGGATAAGAAAGGAAAAGAAAAAGCGGGAATGAACAGTATACTCAGAGATCTGAATGTTGAAAATTTCAGAGGGATCAACAAGCTTAGCATTAAAGATATGCGTCGCCTTGTTTTACTGTCAGGTAATAATAATGTCGGGAAGAGTTCTGTTCTGGAAGCTGTCTTTTTCATGATGGATCATCTTTCTCCGGAGTCGTTTAACCGTATGAACGCCTTCCGTGGGTTAAGTGTACCGACAAATGGAGTTGGTTTATGGGAACCTCTTTTTTATCAGATGAACCCAGAAAATACAATTATGATTCAGGCAGCTCGAGGGGAGGATACTCTGACTCTTTCATATAAAAAGGATGAAAGCTATATCCCTGCTTTGAATGGAGGGATTCCCAAAGACGTAGCAGGGAGCTTTCAATCTTCTGCAAAGAGGGATTATACTCTGAGGTTTGATTTCCGCGTAGAAGGATCTACTAATTATTCTGAAGTCGGACATTATACCACAAGTGAAAATGGAACGCTCCGTGAGATTGCAGATGATAATGGGAGTAAGCAATTAATGCAGCTCACATATACCTCGTTTGTGAACAATAATTATGTCCGCACAGACAGGGCTATTCTGGACCGCATGGGAAAAGCAGAAATCAATGGTGAAAAGCAGAACATAATTGGCTTTTTGCAGCGAATTGATCCTTCTATAAGTGATATTGTTACTATATCCATAAATGGTTTTTCACAGTTGTATATAAATACCAACAAGAAGCTTCTTCCGATCCAGTTCTCCGGAGACGGTATTAACAAATTGTTATATATCGTTTTAAGCATTATGGATGCCAGGAACGGAATTCTCTTAATCGACGAAATAGATACTGGTTTTCATTACTCTATGTACAAGGACTTGTGGAAAATAGTATCTGAGGTCAGCCGTGATTATAACTGTCAGGTAATAGCTACGACGCACAGTTACGAAAATATTATAGGTGCAATCGAAGGTGTGGAAGACTATCCGGAAGAGTTCTCTTTTTATCGACTTGGTTATGACAAGGGCGGACTCAAATCTTTTCGTTCAAGCTATGATCTTCTAAAAAGTGCATTACGTTCCGATATGGAGGTGCGCTGATGCCGACTGAACGTAAGAAAATTGTCAAGCCATACTTGCTTCTTTGTGAAGGAAGAGACGCAGCTATCAACGTAAACATAAAAATAAACTCCACACCTATTTATCTTCCAGCAATGAATATGTCACTATGCAGCTTGGATTGGCATCAAGCGCCGGCGCATTTAATTGGTCGTGTGATGAGCTTGAACCTCTTAAGGTTTTTTTAACCAATGGGTTTGGGACTGCGGAAAAGTAAGACTATGATTCTGGATGAAAGTCACCACGGAGCCTCGGCTACTGTTCAGGGTGTACTGCGAGAGGTGAAAGCAAGATATGTCTATGGAGTGACGGCAACGCCGATCCGGGAGGATGGGCTGGAAAAGATCAACTATATGATCATGGGGCCTGTCAGGTATCGCTTCACAGCGAAAGACAGGGCAAAAGAGCAGGGCATTGCCCATATGGTCTATCCGCGATTTACCCGTACGGCCAGCCTGCGCAGCCAGAGGATGCATATAAACGATGCATATGTTTTGGTCAGGGACAGCGAATCCAGAAAT
>JAFVEX010000162.1 GCA_017475785.1 Eubacterium sp.
CAGAGTATTCAGACAGTTGCGGAGCAGGCCGTCGCCGCTGATATTTATTACGACGGAAAGGACTGGAAGATCACAGATCCCGGAGAAGTTCAAAAACTGGCGGGACTTGTCGAAAAGTCAAAATACTGGGTAAATACAGACTTTACATCAATTACACTGGATTATCCTGACGGAACGGGCTATAATATTGACTGTATTGTGAAAGATCATGCGGCTTTTGAGAAGCTGCTTGAAGGCAAGGAGGTTCAGTATGGCTGAGCGGTCAGGGAACAGGCGCGGGGTGAAGATTGCAGTGATTGCCGTGATCTGCGCGGCAGCTGCGTTTTCGCTCTGGTGGTTTGTTCTGCGCAAATCAGGAGGCGCGGACAGCAAGGAAGTGGCATATGTAGAGACGGTAGCGAGCCTGACAGGGCAGGGCGGCGAGGCCGGGCTGATCAACCGGTACGCGGGCGTCGTAGAGGCGCAGGAGAGCTGGTCGATCGAGCAGAATTCCGACGCGGTCGTGAAGGAAATGCTCGTCAAGGTCGGCGACTCGGTCAAGAAGGGCGACAAGCTTTTTACGTATGATGTTGACAAATATCAGACTGACCTGGATCAGGCCGAAATTGACCTGGAGCGGCAGCAGAATGAGCTCGAGACAGCCAAAGAGACCATCACGCAGCTGGAGACGGAGAAGAAAAAAGCCAAATCTTCCGACCAGGGAACTTACACGATTCAGATCAAGGAACAGGAGCTTACGGTCAAGCAGACAGAGCTGGACATCGAGAGCAAGAAGCTGGAGATCGAGAAATTAAAGAATAATATCAAGCACGCGACTGTCACCAGCGAGATTGACGGCGTGGTCAAGACGATCAACAACGGCGATACGGATGAGGACAGCTACGGCGAGACAGATAACAACCTGATTACGATCATGCGGACCGGTGATCTGCGCGTCAAGGGAACGATCAATGAACAAAATGTCGGCTCTCTGACGCAGGGCGCGGAGCTGATCGTGCATTCCAGGACGGATCCGGATCAGATCTGGCACGGGACGATCGATAAAATCGACATGGAAAATGCCAGCAGCGGCCAGAACAACTCCTACTACGGAATGGATTCCGGGTCGGGGAGCACCAGCTATCCATTCTACGTCTCGCTGGATACCAGCGACGGCCTGATGATCGGCCAGCACGTCTACCTCGAGCTCGACTACGGGCAGAGTGATGAGGAAGAGCGCGAAGGCATCTGGCTCTACGATTACATGATCGACATGACCGACTCGTCGAATCCGTTTGTCTGGGCGGACAACAACGGAACGCTGGAGAAACGCCCCGTTAAGCTCGGCGGATATGACGAAGACCTGATGGAGTACGAGATCGTGTCCGGCATCACGCTGGAGGATTCCCTCGCGATGCCTGAGGAACGTCTGACGGAGGGCATGATTACAAAGCCGATGTCGGAGATGCCGGCAGATTACGGCGAAGAAGACGGAGATGAGTTCGAAGGCGCCTATGACGGAGGAGAGGAATTCTCCGATGACGAGGAATACTTAGACGACGAAGAAGCTCTGGATGACGACGAGGACTGGGAGGATGATCCCGACCTGGATCCGGACTATGAGGAAGAAGACGGCGACTGGGGAACCGAGGAAGGCTTTGAGGGAATGGACGGCTTCCAGGGAACAGACGGGATGGACGCCGGCGTCGACGGCATGGAAGACGTCGATGAGGATCCGATAGACAGCCTGAACGCCGAAGAAGCAGAGCGATGATGCGCATCTTCCAGGAAGAGGCCGGGCAGGCTAACCTTCCGTACGCAGAGGGAGCCGTGCGGCCGCAGTCCTTCCAGAAAGAGCCGCGCGTCAATTACAGGGAGTATAAAAAAGGATAACATGGCATATGATTGTTGAACTGAGAGATGTTTGCAAAACGTATATCCAGGGCAAGCTGGAGGTGCCTGCGCTGCAGAACGTCAACCTGCAGATTCAGGAAGGGGAGTACATTGCCATCATGGGTCCGTCTGGATCCGGCAAGTCGACCCTGATGAATCTGATCGGCTGTCTGGACCGGCTGACCAGCGGGACATATCTGCTGGACGGCCAGGACGTAGGAAAATGCTCTGACAATGAGATGTCAGATGTGCGGCTGCACAAGATCGGATTCATCTTTCAGAGCTTTCAGCTGCTGCCGCATCAGAGCGCGCTGGAGAATGTCGCGCTTCCGCTGACATACGCGGGCGTGTCCAGAAGGGAGCGGCTTGCCCGGGCAGCAGAGATGCTCGCGCGGGTGGATCTCGCAGACCGTGTGGATTTTAAGCCGACGCAGCTTTCCGGCGGCCAGAAGCAGCGTGTGGCAATCGCCCGCGCGATGATCAATCACCCGAAGATCCTTCTGGCCGATGAGCCGACCGGCGCGCTGGATTCAAAATCGGGCGCGCAGATCATGGAACTGTTTGAGGAACTGAACGCGGAAGGCGTCACGGTGCTGATGATTACGCACGACGCCAGCATCGCGAAGCACGCGCACCGCATGGCTACGATCTATGACGGGAGGCTGTCAGATGAATAGGAAGAAACTGGTTGCAATCATTCTTGCCATAGCACTGGGCTGCGGAGGCGTCGTGGGCGTCTCCGCGGCTGTGCGTCGTACGACAGGCGGCAATGCGAAGGTGATGGTGATCCCCGCGAGTGAGCTGAACTACGGGTACGGTTACTGGGATTCCGAGAGCCTGGAGGGTTATGTCACATCGGATACGACGCAGAACATCACGCTCAATGAGACACAGTCGGTCAGCGAGGTGAAGGTCACAGAAGGACAGCAGGTGAAAAAAGGAGATGTCCTGCTTGTTTATGACATGAAGCAGACGAAGGTCAACCTCGAGAAGGAAGAACTGAATCTGGAGCGGATCAAGATGTCGATCCAGTCAACAGAGGAAAAAATCGCCAAACTGAAGAAAACTACGCCTGTCTCGGATTCCGACGAAGACGATGACGAAGGCTTTGACGATTTCGATGATGAAGACGAAGAAGACGAAGAGCCGGAAGAGGAGCTTGAGCAGCCAAAGGCCGCCATCAGGCTGGATGGTGACACAAAGCCGTACTACAGCACTGATGAGGATGCCGGAGAGCCCGGCAGCGAGACAAATCCATACCGATTCCTCTGCCTGCCAGGCGCGACCGTCACGCCCGATTTCATCAATATGATCAAGAAGCTGCAGGAGAAAAAGGAAAGCTGCTATTTTGTTCTGGAACTCCGTGAAGACGGCGACTGGGAGGGGAATCTCATCCGCTCCTGGATGCAGAATGCCGCGGATGTACTTTCGGTCGACCGCGAGTGGCTTGGAATCATAGATCCCGATGACGAAAGACCGATTATCCCCACGAAGACAGCGGAGGAGATAGAGGAGCTTGAAGAAAAAATAGAGAAACTTGAAAAAGAGATAGAGAAACTGACAGACGCAGAAGAAATTGAAAAACTCAAAAAGAAAATTACTGAACTGGAAGCGGAGTGTGAAAGACTAAGAGATCAAATCGATAATGGGACGACTGACACACCAGCAGTGACACCAACGCCAGAAGCAACGGCGACACCAACGCCAGAAGCAACGGCGACACCAACGCCAGAAGCAACGGCGACA
>JAFVEX010000163.1 GCA_017475785.1 Eubacterium sp.
CGCCCCCCCCCGCGCCCCGCCCCTGTTAATTCAGTTTACTCTGCCACCTTCATCAGCAGCTCGCCTGCGCGGCCGCTGCTGCCTTCTTCTACCAGTACTTCTTTGACGGTTCCGCTGATCCGCGCGACGACAGAGGTCTCCATCTTCATCGCCTCGATGACAGCGATGATCTGGTTCTCTTCTACCTTGTCGCCCGGCTTGACGTAGATCTTTGTCATCATGCCGGGGATGGACGCGCCGATCTGCGTCTTGTCATCGGGATCTGCCATCGTGACGACGTTTGCCGTCGTGGACGCGTTCTGGTCCGGAACGGTTACTTCGCGGCGGCTTCCGTTGAGCTCGAAGACCACCTGACGCGTGCCGTCGTCGTTGTGGTCACCGAGACCCAGGTACTTGATGACGAGCGTTTTTCCGTCTTCAATATTGATCTGATTTGTTTCGCCCGGCTGCAGTCCGTAGAAGAATACGTGCGAGCCCATGCGCATCAGGTAGCCGTACTCACGGTCGTAGCGCCAGAAGTCCTCGAGCACCTTCGGGTACAGGCAGTACGAGATGATGTCGCGCATGTCCGGATTTGCGTGGTGCGGCTCGATCTGCCTTCTGATCTCGTCGAAATCGACAGGCGGAAGCAGCTCGCCCGGGCGGCAGGTGATCGGTTTTTCGCCCTTCAGGACGACGCGCTGGATGTCCTCCGGGAATCCATTTGCCGGCTGACCCATCATGCCCTTAAAGTAGGACACGACAGAATCCGGAAATGCCAGCGACTCGCCGCGCTCCACAATATTCTCGGGCGTCAGTCCGTTCTGAACCATGAAAATCGCCAGATCGCCGACCATCTTTGAGGAAGGCGTCACCTTGACCAGGTCGCCGAGCATATCATTGACGGTCTTGTACATCTCCTTGACTTCCTGGAAGCGGCTTCCGAGGCCGAGCGAGACGACCTGCGGCTCCAGATTTGTGTACTGTCCTCCAGGGATTTCATACTTGTAAATATCGGTTACCGGCGTCTTCAGGCCGTGATCGAAGTTCTTGTAGCGCAGGCGGACATCTGCCCAGTAATCCGTCAGCTTCTGCAGGCCGTCCAGCGATAGGCCTGTATCGCGCTCACTGCCCTGCAGAGCCGACACAACGGCGTTCATGGACGGCTGGGAGGTCAGGCTGGACATAGAGGCAATCGCCGTATCAACGATATCCACGCCTTCCTCTGCCGCCATCAGAAGCGTCGCCACCTGATTGCTCGTGGTGTCGTGTGTGTGCAGGTGAACCGGCAGGCCGATTTCCTGCTTCAGCGCGTGGACAAGCTCCTTCGCCGCGTATGGCTTCAGCAGGCCGGACATATCTTTAATAGCGATGGAATGAACGCCGATTTTCTCCAGTTCCTTCGCCATATTCACGTAGTAATCGAGCGTATAGCGCGTTCTGGATTTATCCAGAATGTCGCCCGTGTAGCAGATTGTTCCTTCGCAGAATTTACCCTGGTTCAGAACCTCGTCGATCGCCACCCGCATGCCCGGGATCCAGTTCAGTGAGTCAAACACGCGGAAGATGTCGATTCCGCCGAGCGCGCTCTGACGAATGAACTCCCTCACGACGTTGTCCGGATAGTTTGCGTAGCCGACGGCGTTCGCGCCGCGCAGAAGCATCTGGAACGGAATATTCGGAATCTTTTCGCGCAGCAGATCCAGTCTCTCCCACGGCGATTCATGCAGGAAACGGTACGCCACGTCGAATGTCGCGCCGCCCCACATTTCCAGCGAAAAGCAGTCCGCAAGAATGTCTGCCGTTCCGTCCGCGCCTTTTACCATATCGCGCGTGCGCATGCGGGTCGACAGCAGGGACTGATGCGCGTCACGCATGGTCGTATCGGTAATCAGCAGCTTCTTCTGATCCAGCACCCAGCGGGAAAGCGCCTCCGGCCCCTGCTCGTCCAGAAGCTGCTTCAGTCCCGGCTTCGGATTGCCGCTGCCCTCCGGGAACCGCGGCTTTTCAAACAGCCTCGGATCGGGATCCGGGCGGTTGACGGCGATGCAGCCGATATAATTCAGCACGCGCGTCGCCCTGTCACGGGAGCCGACAATGTCGAACAGTTCCGGCGTATCATCAATAAACTTCGTGTGGCATTTGCCCTCGATAAAGGTCGGATGGCTGAGAATATTCGTGACGAACGGAATGTTCGTCTTTACGCCCCTGACACGCACCTCGTTGATTGATCGCAGCGCCTTGCGGCACGCGCCCTGGAAGGTTGTGTCGTGACAGGTCACCTTGACCAGCAGGGAGTCATAGTACGGAGAAATGACCGTTCCGGTCGTCGCGTTTCCGCCGTCCAGACGCACGCCGAAGCCGCCGCCTGTCCGGTACGCCGTGATCTTGCCGGTATCCGGCGCGAAGTTGTTCGCGGGATCTTCTGTCGTCACCCGGCACTGAATCGCGTACCCGCGGATCTGCACATCCTCCTGACAGGTAATGCCGATCTCCGGATCGCTGAGCGGATAGCCTTCCGCGATCAGAATCTGCGCGCGCACGAGATCAATGCCGCTGACCATCTCTGTGACGGTATGCTCCACCTGAATACGCGGATTCATCTCGATAAAATAGTACGCTCCGCTTTTGTCCACGAGGAACTCCAGCGTGCCGGCATTGACATAGCCGACTGATTTCGCGATTTTCACAGCATCGGCACAAATCTTATCGCGGATTTCCTTATCCACAGAAAACGCCGGCGCAAACTCTACGACCTTCTGATAGCGGCGCTGCAGAGAACAGTCACGCTCACCGATATGATAGCAATTCCCGTACTGGTCCGCAAGTACCTGCACCTCGATGTGCTTCGGCTCCACCAGGAATTTCTCGATGAAGATGTCTCCGCTTCCAAAAGCCTTCAGGGCCTCATTCTGCACCAGCTCAAACGCAGGCTTAACCTCCTCCGGCGAGTTGCAGCGGCGCATGCCGCGTCCGCCGCCGCCCGCGGCTGCCTTCAGGATGACAGGGAACCCAAAGGACACTGCCTTCTCCAGCGCCTCATCTCCGTCCCTGAGAGGCTCCTTGCACCCCGGAATGACCGGCACGCCGGCAGCGATGGCGATTTCCTTTGCGCTCAGCTTATCGCCCATTCTGGCAAGAATCCCGCTCGGCGGCCCGATAAACTGGATCCCGGCGTCTTCACAGGCCTTCGCGAATTCGGCATTTTCCGACAGAAACCCATAACCCGGATGAATGGCGTCAACGCCCTTGCTCTTCGCCAGACTGATGATCTCCGGAATATCCAGATACGCGCCGACAGGCGTCTTGTTTAGTCCGATCATATACGCCTCATCCGCGTGCGTCCGGAACTGACTGTTTGTATCCTCCTCGGAATACATCGCGACAGTCCGGAGATTCAGGTCATAACATGCCCGGAAAATACGAATCGCGATTTCACCACGGTTTGCTGCAAGAACTCTTTTAAATTCTCTCTGTGCCATACCTGAATTTCCTTTCTTTTATTTCCAAAACATCCCTTTGCGGCTGCATTCTTCCAGCCTCTGTGATTATTTTATCAAATGATTGCTCTGACCAATCTCCTTTGCTTCTGTATTACTTTGCAGGTTCTCAGGGCAAGGAAAAAGCCCTCCGGCATTCCGGAAGGCTTTTCCTGTCTTTGGGGTAAGAGGATATAGATGTCCGAGTAACGGTGAACAGCGCTGGCTGTGCTGGCTTGTCGCACCGGCGCTGTTACTGGTTCACAAAACGAGAATAGCCGTAAGATGAAACCAGTGCGTCAATCGGAGTATTGTTTTTGCAGTACGGGCATTCGTCGCGGTAATAAGACGCATATCCCGGGATATCGTCCGAGGTAAAAATCGTGGAGATCGGCACGCCGTTCTTCTGGTCAATCGCGCTGAATACCGTGAAGACATTCAGCAGATTGCCGCCGTAGTACTGGATGCACTCCATTCCGCGGTTGATGCTGGTGCCGGTGGAAATCGTCGCCATCAGAAGCACGATGTTCTTGCCACGCACGATCGGCTCTACATTGTCACGGAAGAACATCTCTCCGTTTGCGGCGCACTCCGGGCAGATCACGTAGACCGGTTTTCTGTCTTCGGAGGAATTGTTGCGCTGCAGCTCCTTTGCGAGGAAGGTTCCGATGATACCGGTTCCGTCCAGACAGACAACTGTATCGATTGCTTCCAGCTGATGATACTGGCTTGCCAGAACATGCGCGCACTTCTCAGAATCATCCACGCTGGCTTTCAGCATCGTCAGATCTATAAAATAATTTACATGGGAGTGGCTCGTCACAAAGTGACCCGGAATCGCGTTCAATGTAACCAGATTGCCGAACCTGCCGGACTGAAACTGTATCATTCTCTTGTCCAATTCACCCATCGCTTACCTGCCCTTCTGCCTGTCCGCTGAGATCTGCTGTTCCTGTACCGATCCGCTTTTTTTGCTTCGCTGCTGATCGTGTACTGATCCGCTTTTTTGCTTCGCTGCTGATCACGTACTGATCCGCTTTTTGCTTCGCTGCTGATCGTGTACTGCCCTGTTTTTCTTTGCTAAAAACAGTATACCGTGCAGGGTCTTTGTTTGATTTGCAGGAATCGATGTGAATTTGACCGTATTTCAGATTCTGCCTTTTCAGGTCTTGTTGTCGCTATAAGCCATGTTCAGGACATTCAGATAATCTTCCTTTGACATCGGGCGCGGGTTGCTCTCCGTCGAGATATTTCGCGCCGACATCTCTGCCAGAATCTCAAAGTCGGCAGGATCGACGTTCTGAGACCGGAAGGACGGCAGGCTGACTGCCCTGCAGAGATCCTTGACTGCCTGCACGGCCTTTTCTGCGCCTTCACGGGCTGTCTCGAAGCGGATTCCCATTGCCTGCGCGACGCGCGCGTACTTCTCCAGGCAGTACTCCATGTTGTACTCCATCACATACGGAAGGAAAATCGCGTTGCACATACCGTGCGGCAGATCACACATGCCGCCGAGTGACTCCGCTACGCAGTGGACGGACGCGACGTCGCTGTGGCTGAAGGACATGCCGCCGAGCATGCTGCCCATCAGCATGGCGCTTCTCGCCTCCAGATTTGTTCCGTCCTTCACCGCGGTTTCCAGATTGTGATAAATCAATTCGATAGAATACAGCGCGAAGGCGTCGCCGATGGGTTCCGCGCAGGTCGCGGTGTAGCCCTCGATGGCATGGGTTAACGCGTCTATTCCGGTGGATGCCGTCACCATTGGCGGTACCGAGATTGTGAGTTCGGGATCACAGAGTGCCAGCGCAGCCGCCGTAAAGGGGCTTTTGACGGTCATCTTATAATGATTTTCCGTATCAGTGATCACGGCCGAGAAGGTCAGCTCGCTGCCGGTTCCGGCTGTCGTCGGAATCGCGATCAGCGGCACCTGCGGCTTTGTCGCGGCTGTTTTCCCCTCATAAGGCTTGATTTTGTCCGCGCCGTGAGCCAGAAGGACGCCGACAGCCTTCGCGCAGTCAATCGGGCTGCCTCCGCCGATGGCAATCAGCGAGTCCGCCTGAAAATCGCGCGCCTGCTCTGCGCATGCCTCGACATTCACATCCTTCGGATTCGCCTCTACATCACTGCAGACGACATACGGCACTTCCGCCTGATCCAGCAGTTCTGTCACTCTGCCTGCGATACCGGCCTTCAGAAGTCCCGGATCCGTGATTACCGCCGGACGCGCGCAGCCAAGACGCTTCAGCTCGTCCGCAAGACGTCTGACAACGCCCGGGCCATAGACTATCTCTGTAGGCAGCGTAAACCGAAAACAATCCATCGGATTTGGATTTGCGTAGTGAAATTCCTGCATAATATTCCTCTTTCTTTCTGCATATAAACTCCCAGGAGCTGCGGCAAGTCAAATTCCCCGCCGATTGTTCCTGGATGCCGCGCCGAAAACCCACATTCGTTCTGCAAATGATCTGGCCGCAAGATGATTATTACCGATTATACACACCTTCGTTCAGATATGCGAGCAGCTCCTCCTTCGGCATACCGTCAATACCGAGGTACGCGAGCGTGTACTTGCTGGTCTCGAAGAAATTCTTCTGATGGAACGCGCCGGCCAGAGTAATCATCGAATCAATGATCGGAGTCGGAACGCCGTACTGCACGCCCAGATCGTGGTAGATCTTGCAGCCGATCGGCACATCCTCCGTCAGATAACGGTGATGAATGGAATTGGGTCCGGTGTTGCCCTCGTTTGAGGGCGCGTCGAGCGGGAATACGACATTGTCGTTGCCGTCCTTATCCAGTCCCATGTACTCCTGGGTCAGCACGGAGCGTCTTGAGAAGAACATCTGCTTTTTGTACTTCGGAATACCGACGCCGATGGCCTCCGCGAGGGCAATCTCCTCGTTATAAAACGCGTACTGCGTCTCACAGATTGACGGGCAGAGTCCGTGTGAATACATGGAATATGTGGTCCTGTCGTGTCCGCAGAAAATCACGCCCCAGTTTTCCATTGTCGATACGCCCAGAATGGTTGCGGGCACATGTATGACCGGATTGACGTTTGCAAAATCGATGTCCAGCACAGTCTTGCCTGCTGCCGGTCCATCGCCCTGCGTCACCGCGTCCATTGCCGGCAGATATCTGGACGCCTCAAGAAATGCCTCCGTATCACTGTCCGGAAGCGCGGCTCCGCGCAGTGTAATCGCGCGGTATTTGACGCCGACGTGCGGGAAATTGTATCCGTTGATGCTCTCAATGCGTGTGCCATAAGGCGCTGACGACCATCCGCCGACGATGACCTTCTTGTCGCAGCCGGCCTCCCGCATCATTTTGCGCAGCAGCAGGCAGCCGAAATTGTCCGCGAAGATCATGATGACCTGTCCGTCCTCCAGGTGCGGGATCAGCTGCGCGAAAATCGGCTCGTGGCCCCAGGAGCCGCAGGAGACGACAATGATGCCGGCGCCCTTTACCGCAGTCTGAATATCCGACGTGATGACATCGATGTAAGCCTTGCCGGAGCGCTCGAAAGAATCTCTGTTGTGCTGCACACCGTCCAGCAGGATGCCGGTTTTTTCCAGTCCGGCCAGCGATTTTTCCGCAAACGGCATGACGTCAAACAGCCGGACGTCCTCTGCGCCGCCCAGCTTTGAATCCGCCGCGATCGTCTTTCCGACCGCGCCGCCGCCCAGCACAGCAATTGGCTTGTTTTTGAGATATGACATATCTGCCATGGTAAAATCCTCCCTGAATCATAATTCTGACTCTTTACAATTGCATTATAATCCTGCATAATGTATTTGTAAAACAAATAAATGTGATATGATACTTCATTTTTTTTGATGGGAGTTTTATGGACATCCGAAATCTGGAGACGTTTTTGCGCGTCGTTGAACTGGGCAATTTTACGAGAGCCGCCGCGGAACAGGGATATGTGCAGTCCACGGTGACCGCGCAGATCCAGCAGATGGAAACAGAACTTGGATTTCCGCTCTTCGACCGGGTCGGCAAGAAGGTCTCCCTGACGTCCGGGGGGCAGCAGCTGATTCCGTACGCGAGAGAGGCCGTCAGCATCATGGAGCAGATCGCCGCGCTGGATCAGCGCACGGCCGGAACAAGATGCACGCTCCGGATCGGCGTGCTGGAATCTCTGATGTTTTCCGCCATGCTCGATATTCTGCCGGCTTACCAGGAGCAGTACAAAAATGTTGAAATCCGCATCCGCACAGGCGCATCCGCGGAGTTGATCGAGCAGCTGAAAAAAAACCAGCTGGATCTGATCTATATCTCTGAAATAGAAAATGTGGATCCTGAGCTTTCCTCCTGCTGCAGACATAAGGAAAGCATGGTATTTGTCGCGAATTCCGGCCATGCGCTTGCAGGGCGCGGCCTGGTCTCTCTGCAGGAAATCTTCAGCCACCCGATGATCGTGACCGAAAAGAGCGGCATTATTTACCGCACGCTCAAGGAACTGGCCGCTGCCAACCACTGCACGCTGCACGCGTCGGTCATGGTCAACAGCGTGAACGCCATCATCGAGATGCTGATGCGCAGCGAGGGGCTCGCTTTTCTGCCTGAGTACGCCGTGGCCGGTTATCTTTCCGACGGGCGGATCGCGCTCGTAAACGCGGATATTCCCGGGCAGACTTACTACAGCCAGGTGCTCTATTACAAGGGAAAATGGATTCCGCCCTACATGCAGGCGATGATCGAAGAAATCCAGGCATATGCGCAGCATCAGAAAAATAAGCCAGCTGCGGCATCCTGACAGACTAGATACATGGCAGCAGAACAACTTAGGAAAACATGCAGCAACAGCTTCGTAATATAAGGAGGATATCACCCATGAGCGGAGTTTATCACGCACCAGATCCTGTCAATGTAAAACCGACGACGTTTGCCCCGGGCACCGAGGAGCGGGAGCTTCTTAAGGCTGCGCTGGAGGAGGTCAGCCGCCAGAAAATTGTAATTCCGGCAATTATCAACGGAAAAGAGGTTTACACAGACGACCGCTTTGAGGTCCGGGCACCGCACGACCACAGCCTTATTCTGGCGGAATGCTGCCGGGTCGGAGAAGCCGGGCTGAAGGACGCTGTTGAATCAGCTCTGGCGGCCAAAGAGGCGTGGGAGGCACTGCCAAAAGAGCAGCGGTTTGCCGTTTTCCTGAAGACCGCGAATCTGATCGAAGGCAAGTACCGCTATTTTCTGACTGCCGTCGCCATGCTCGGACAGAGCAAAACAGCCAATGAGGCGTCCTTTGACCTGCCGGACGAAGCAGCCGACCTGCTCCGCTACAATGTTTACAATGCGGACACTATCTACAACTGGCAGCCGAAGCAGGATCTGACGCTGATGAACCGCCTGAACTACCGCCCGCTCGAGGGCTTCGTCTGTGCCGTGACGCCGTTTAACTTCGCATCGATCTGCGCGAACCTTCCGGCAGCGCCGGCGACCGCCGGCAACGTCGTTGTCTGGAAGCCGTCGACCAACGCGGTTCTGGCGAGCTACTATATCATGCGGTGTTTCATGGAGGCAGGCCTTCCCGCCGGCGTCATCAATTTCGTGCCGTCCCGCGGCGCCGACGTCAGCAATTACGTCCTGACCGATCCGCGGCTCGGCGGCTTTCATTTCACAGGCTCTACCGAGATCTTCAAGAATGTATGGAAGCTTGTGGGAGCGAACATTGACAATTACCGCAGCTACCCGCGGCTTGTGGGCGAGACAGGCGGAAAGGATTACTGTTTTGCGACAGAAAACGCCGATGTGGATGAGCTTGTCGCGGGACTGATCCGCGGCGCGTATGAGTATCAGGGTCAAAAGTGCTCTGCCCTCTCCCGCGCGTACATCCCGGCAAAGCTCTGGCCTGAGGTGAAGAAGAAACTACTCGCGGAAATCCGGACGATCCGCGTCGGCGACGTGAAGGATTTCCGGGTACTGATGGGTGCCGTGATCGACCGGGCCGCGTTCAGCCGCGCAGCCTCCTTTATCGACGCGGCACGGCAGGACGAAGACGCTGACCTTCTGTGCGGCAGCTACGATGACAGCGTAGGACTGTTTGTCTATCCGACGGTTATCCAGGTGAAAACTCTCAACTACAAGAGCTTTAATACAGAGCTGTTCGCGCCGATTCTCTCCGTGTACGTCTATGAGCCGGACGAGTATGATAAGGTGATTGATCACTGCGCGAACTCATCTCCATACGCGCTGACCGGATGCATCTATACACACGACCGCAATGAGATCGCGGAGCTGGAGTGGAAGCTGCGTGACTCTGCCGGAAACTGGAACATCAACGACAAGCCTGCAGGCGCGCTCACAGGACATCAGCCATTCGGCGGGGCACGGGGATCCGGCACCAACGACAAGGCCGGCAACCTGACGAATATGATGCGTTGGATGAGTCCGCAGTCCATCAAGGAAAACATGCTGCCGTTTACGGACTACAGATGGCCGTCCATGTCGGAGGCGTGAAATTAGAACAACACACCATCCAGAACCCGTCTCAACCAATTCGGATTCCGGATGGTGTATTTCATTTTTGACAGTATCTTCCCCCGTCAGAATAAAAATCAAAGCATTTCCTGCGGAGAGAATGACAGATCAGCCGCGTGCGCAGAGATACTGCAGGTTCTCCCAGCGGCGGTCTACCTCCTCCTGGAACTGCACAATGAGATCCTCATTTCCGGCCTTGAACAGGTGTTTAAACCTGCCCTGCGGGCGCAGGAAGTCCTCAATCGGCAGTTTTTTCTTCGGCTCGTAAGAAAGTCTCCATTTACCTTCGCGCACTTCGAACAGCGGCCAGTAGCACGTCTCGACTGCCAGCCGGCAGATTTCCATGATATCAGACATCTCATAGCGCCATCCGCGGGGGCACGGCGCCATGACGTTCAGGAAGGCTGCGCCTTCCGTGTAGATCGCGCGCTCTGCCTTGCGGTGAATGTCCTTGAAGTCACGTGTGAAGGTTGTCTGCGCGACGTAAGGGACGTTGTGGCTGGCGATGATACCCGCGAGATCCTTGCGGTTCTGCATTTTTCCGACAGATTCCTTGCCAACCGGCGTAGTCGTCGTATCGGCGAACATCGGCGTCGCGGAAGACCGCTGAATACCGGTGTTCATATAAGCGCCGTTGTCGTAGCAGACATACACCAGGTCATGCCCGCGCTCCATGGCGCCGGACAGAGACTGGAAACCGATGTCGTAGGTTCCGCCGTCTCCGCCGAACGTAATAAACTTGTATGTATCTTCTTCGCCGAGGCGTCCTTTTTTCTTCAGGACGCGGTAGGCTGTCTCGACGCCGGACAGCGTCGCGCCGGCGTTTTCAAACGCGTTGTGGATGTAGCTGTCTTCCCAGGCCGTAAACGGGTACATGTAAGAAGAAACCTCCAGACATCCCGTCGCGTTACCGATGACGGCACGGTCTTCTTCCTTCAGCGCGCGCAGAACGGCTCTGACTGCGATCGTTGCGCCGCAGCCCGCGCACATGCGGTGCCCGGGTGAGAGACGTTCCGGCTTTTCCATCATTGTTTTTAAACTGTGATCACTCATGATTATCTACTCCTGACTGTTCTGTTTTCCTCTGCCTCAGACACGAAGGCCGATATACCGGAACTGTTCGATTTCTTTTCCTTCTTCAACGAGCGCCCGCAGATCTCCAAAGACATCTTTTACGTCTTCAACCCGGAAATCGCGTCCTGCCAGGCCATAAATATAGCTGACCGTCTCGATCATGGTCTTGCTGCGGAAAAGCGCCGCCGGAATCTCGCTGGAAAG
>JAFVEX010000020.1 GCA_017475785.1 Eubacterium sp.
AAGACCCTCCTGGAAGTGCTGGGCAGCAGCAATGAAACAGAGAACGTGTAATTCGGATCATACGGACGGAATGAAAAACAGCAAAACGGACGGCAATGTTATCCGAAAAGAGAAGAAACTATGGTATATGATTTTACTGTGCGCTCAAAGCAGGATCTGATTGACGCCGTCCAGGAATATGGCATCGTTCCGTATTTCTCTACGTCAATACCGGGGTTCTCGCTTGAGGAGCACTGTGATCCCTGGATCCTGTTCAATGATACAGAAGAAAATACCTGGGAATGGAAAGGCCCCGTTATCCGGACCACGGGCTGCGCTTACGGCAAGTTTTTTGAGAAGAAGGCAGCCTATGTCCGGAAAGACCTTTTTCTGGATCTGGCGAATTACCGTCGGGATGGTTATGATTTCGACGCCAGATATGACGACGGCCTGGCACGATTCCAGGACAAGCAGCTGTTCGACCTGATTGATGAAAGCGCGCCGGTCCTCTCCAAAGTGCTCCGACAGAGCGGCGGATACGCCTACAGCGGCCGCTGGCAAAAAACAGAGGGCAAGAAGGGCTTCGACACGTCGATCACCCGGCTGCAGGAACAGTGCTATGTCATCATCAGCAACTTCGTTTACACCACTGACAAGAACGGAAATCGCCGCGGCTGGGGTGTAGCCGAATATTCCACGCCGGAAAAGTTCATGGGAGCATCCTTCGCTGAGAATGTATATCGGCGCTCCCCGGAAGAATCATACGCGCGGCTGTCAGAGTACCTGACCCGGCTTTTCCCCGGAGCAACAGAAAAAGATCTGAAGCGGTTCCTGAAATGACGAAGAAATGCATTGCAGCGGTTCGACGAAGAGACGTCGAACCGCTGCAAACATATAATGAGCAGAATAAAAAGGCGCAGATTTGACACCATGAGGGAGTGAACTGTCGCTGTTTTCGGTACTACCTGCGT
Organism: Eubacterium sp.; assembly: GCA_017475785.1. The sequence goes on from JAFVEX010000020.1 coordinate 951, forward strand.
GTTCATCTTGTTTAAGAGGTGAGAATATGATAAAATCATAAGCAATGTCAGAGAACAGGAGTTTTTATATCATGCTGATTCGAAAGAGAAACAACCTTCGTACAGGAAGACGTTTTGCGGCGAAACTGATCGCGGCTTTGCTCTGCTTCTGCATACTCCCGGGAAGCTTCCGGGCATATGCCTTTGGCGAGGAGGCGGAAGAAACCGCCATTGGGGATGATCCTTACCGTCTTGTTGATCTCTATTGTTCTCAGAGTGCGAAGGATGCACTCGGAGAGGAGCAGCTTCAGACGCTGGTCAATCTGATCGTGATGTCCATTGAGCCTCAGGCGGTGAATCGCCTGATTGAATGCTTCCCCTGTTTTCAGGACGCGGCGGCCTATGTCGAGATCGGCAGAGAGATCAGTCTGTATATCTATTTCGGAACAGGGGACCAGGACGGAATTGCAGAGCATGAGAATGTTGTATCCGATGCCTATGCGTATGTAGGCGGTGGTCCCGAACTTGACGGCGAAGAAAGCATTTTTAAATACATGATCTGCATGGATGCGGAATCCCTGAGTACGGTCGATGAAAACAGCGTGAGCTATGCAACACTGGATCTGGACGGCGGGGCTCGCAGCCATGTGGATACCATTTTCTGCCATGA
>JAFVEX010000164.1 GCA_017475785.1 Eubacterium sp.
AAAAAGCAATATCCGAGGAGGCTTTATGGCAGATTTCGTAGAGGAATTAATTCAGGCGATCAGGCCGAAACCTGAAAAGAATCAGGTGTACGATGCAGTTGTGTCTAACATAGACGATGACGGTGTTGTATGGGTATACGTTGCTGGAAGTGACAGGGAGACACCAACAGCCTCGTCCGCGTCAGAGGTAAAGCGCGGCGATGCAGTAAAAGTTGAGTGGCGTAATAACAAGCTTTATATTGCTGGGAACTATTCAAACCCGGCAGCCGGGACAACCCGTGTACAGAAGGCTGAAACAGATGCTGCCTTTGCGTTCAGCGCAGCACAAAATGCGCAGCAATCAGCTGACACGGCAGCAGCCTCGGCAAATCAGGCGATTGGTGATGCGGCGAGGGCAAAAGCAGCTGCGGATCAGGCGCAGGCGGATGCTTCTGCCGCCGGTAGGGCAGCGGCAAACGCCCAGACAGCGGCAAATAACGCGCAGGCATCAGCGGATGACGCACAGACATCAGCGGATAACGCGCAGGCCTCGGCAGATAATGCCCAGAGGTCAGCAAATGCCGCGAACACAGCCGCAAACGGCGCAGTCACCTCTTTGGGACTCGTCCAGGGCGTAGTTGACCAGCTCGAAATAGACATGGATGACATGCAGACGCATGTAGCTATGATGGATGCCATTACGGATCCTGAGACGGGTGAAGTGCTGGTTCCTGCCGGCTTGCACATAACCCCTTCGGGACTGGGGTATTTCCTGGTCGCCAGCAATGATGGCGTATATGTGTATGATAATGAATCAGCCTTGGTGGCGACATTCGGCGAGAATATTGATTTCAGCAGCGGCCGTCCCCAAAGAATTGGCGGGGAGGATGCATATATCGAGTATTACGACTCGAACAATGACGGGGTTGCTGACTCGATGAGGATTGTCGGCGCGCAGATTACGTTTGCTGGCGGAAGGACTGCAGACCAGGTCATATCGGCGGCAGATGCTGCCTCCAGTGCAGTGGGGCAGATGCAGCAAAGGATGGATTCCGGGGAGTTCAGGGGAGAAGACGCAACCGTTCTCAGGATCGATTCATCGCGCGGGACGGTTTTCAAAAACAATGCTGTATCGACAGTTTTGACTGTTACGGTATATTCCGGAGGAGACCGGATTACCAATATCACGGATCTGAGAGCGAAGTACGGAGCCGGCGCATATTTACAGTGGTACTGGCAGCGGCTGGATGATTCTGATTATGGCGTGATAGTGGCGAGCGACCAAAAGCTTTCCAACAATGGTTTTTCCCTGACCCTCACTCCAGAGGAGGTCGATGTGAAAGTAACATTCAGATGTGAACTGATAACAGAGTAAGGAGAGATGAAGGATGGCGGTTAAATCAGCAGACCAAATTACAGTATACGATGTCACAGACGCATATTCGGTGAACCTTACAGTGGATTCATTTACGCTGGCCGGGACAACAGCAGGCGCGGCTGCTACGGCTGCGACACTGGAATCAACAGTGCAGGTTTACAAAGGCGATATTGCCCTCACAGCATCTGATGTTTCGATTGGATCGATAACAGGAATCACCGGTGCTACGGCGACGGCCAATGGCCTCAAGGTTACCATCTCCGTCACAACTGCCTGCACCGGCGGATCGCTTTCCATACCGATAACGGTTGAGGGTGAAGTACAGTTCACAAAGACAATTTCCATTGCGATAGCAAAGACCGGAGGAACCGGAGCAGGCGCGTACCATTATTCAATCAATGCTTCTTCAAATGCGGTTGTTAAGGCAGAAAGCGGAACGCTTACGCCTTCCAGCATCACGTTCTCGGCGACCAGGGCGCAGGGGACAGGAAATCCCGCAAGCTATTCAGGAAGGTTCAAGATTGAATACAGTACAGATGGAAGCACATGGACAGCGGGATATACGTCATCGGCAAATGAGGCGAGCAAAGCGTACACGATCCCGGCAGCGGCCGTCCTTGTCCGGTGCAGCCTGTATCTTGCCGGTGGAACCACCACGCTGCTTGCGATCCAGACGGTGCCGGTTATTGCGGAGGGGAATACGGGCGCGGCCGGCAAAGGGGTCAGCTCCATCACGGGGCATTACCTTGCGACGTCGGCAGCAAGCGGCGTGACAACTTCCACAAGCGGGTGGAGCACGAGCATCCAGACCGTTACGGCGACAAATAAATACCTGTGGTATTACGAGACGATCTCCTATATCAATCCAAACAGTTCGGCAAACACGACACCGGTGATCATTGGAGTTTATGGGGATAAAGGGCAAAAAGGTGACAAAGGCGACCAGGGCGATCAGGGCAACCCGGGAGCTGACGCCATCCTGATCTCGATCACAGCGTCGGCAGGGACGATCTTCAAGAATACGACAGGAAGCACGACACTGACGGCAAATGTATTTGTCGGAGGGGTGGCGGCAACAGTCGCGTCAAACGGAACTGTAACATTTAACGGGAGTACGATAGGGACGATCAAGTGGTATAAAGGAACTGCTGCGACTGGAACGGCCGGCAACAGCATTTCTGTCAGCGCTTCCGAGGTGAGCGGGACAATGGCCATCAAGGCACAGCTGGAAACGTAAAAAGCTGTTGTAAGCGATATTTGAATGTGTTATATTGAACGTAGAAAAGGTGCTGCCGATAGACGGTCAGCCCGTAAAACAGTTCATGAAATGACCGTTATCCGTGGCAGGGGCGGTCATTTCTGTGTATTGTTACTATCTTTACCAATTTGGTAACCGATAGCAAATGCAGTCCCGGTTAAACCGAGGATACTTATTACCAGAGCGATTACTTCCATTGGATCAGCCCTCCTTCCTTCAGATTCCCATCAGGGTTTCTATGTGATCGGAGGGTCACAGTCCCTCCGGAGAGGGCTGACCGCCTACCGTTTATGGCAGCACCGGGGAAAGTATAACACATTACAAATTACATAACAAGAAAAACAGTTCGCTTGACAGCGGGCTTTTTTATTGCATGAATGGAGATTCCAATGGCAGTAATAGCAAGACAGGAAATAACGGTATCGCTGGAACGCGATATCAATGCTGTATGGAGGTTCTATAAGATAGCGTCGTCCACGTCCACGCCATCAGCACCCACAGAAGCACAGGGAAAGACGTTTGTCAGTTCCGGAACCGTTCCTTCCGGATGGAGCAAGGTTGAGCCTACATATGATGGCACATCCACGAACAGCCTGTACACGGTAGATCTGACTGCATTCACAGATGGAGAGGTCAGCTGGTCGGATGTTTCAAAATCGTCATCCTATGAAGCGGCGAAGCAGGCGTATAACAAGGCAGAGACAGCCCAGTCAGCCGCGAATTCCAAGCGCCGTGTCTTCACATCAGAGCCGGCACCTCCTTATGATTCTGGCGATCTGTGGGTATTAACCAGCGACGCTACTGACGATGATGAAGAAGAAACCAATACGACATCCCAGATTTTTCTTTGCGTAACCACAAAGGCGTCCGGTTCATTTGACCAGGACGATTGGACGCTGGCTTCCACGGACGACGCAGGCGTACTGGAAGTGAGTAGCCGGTTAAACGATGCCATAGACCAGCTTTCAAGCGGCCTGAATGATCTGGATACAGCTGTTAATGGTGATGGAACAGACGGCGGGCTGGCGGGCGATATTGCAGAAGCTAAAGCTGATATCGGTACGCTTGCCGGTAATGTCGAGAGAATGCAGGAGAGTACGGGATTCATCGATGAGTATCGGGCTGCGCTGCTGAATGCCATCGAGGAAGCAAGGCAAAACGCCGAACGTCTGGAGGAGCTTGGCCAGTATATAGGCATTGTCGACGCAATCCTTCTTATGACAGCTACGGGCTCGCCGTTTTCCGTAGCGTTGTCTGAGTCTTTTCTGGAATTCAGGCACGAAGGAGAACGTAAGGCATGGATGGATGCCAATTCATTTCATTTCAGTGAGGGTGTTGTAGACAGGCAGCTCCGGATTGGTAATTTCCTGCTGAAAGATTACAACGGAAGGTTTGATGTCGTGTATTCAGAAGCAGAGGAGAGTTAATATGGCGGAAGTATTATTGAAGGAATATACATGGACAACCAACTATGCAGCAATTCGTCTAATTGTTGTTTGGGTCAGTGACAACCCGAATGGCGGAACATATGGGACAAAACGTCTGCTTGTAGGAGCAGATGTAGTAAACACCCATTCAACTAACGGACGCGAGGTTGGCATGGAAGTATATGTTGATGGCACTAGAATCTCCTCACAAAGTGCATATATACCAGCCAATCTCCATGAAGTACTATGTTACTATGAGTTCGACAAGAACGCGTCAAACGCCACAGGCGCAATGCCAAACCTGACAATCAGAGCTCATGGATTGGTGCAAAATAACAATAATGAAATAAGAGAATTCGACAAAACCTATACCCTTTCGCTTTCCCAGATCGACAGGAAATCATCGTTTACGATTAACCAGTCCAGTGTGACTGCCGGGGGATCTGTGACGTTCAGTATTACCCGGAAATACAGCTCAGCTACGCATACGCTGCAGTATACGGCGCCTTCCGTATCGTCATGGACAAATATAGTAACCGGTGTGGCCACCTCATACACCTGGACGCCGCCGGCCACGATTATGAAGGCAGCTGCGTCTGGTACAGTCAAAGTGCGGATCATAGCCTACCAGGGTTCGTCGGCTATTAATACGACGGACGCCAAGTCCTTCACGTTTACGATCCCAAACAATTCGACATATCAGCCGTCCATATCAAACCTTGCGCTGACGGATGCGGCAATGTGGTCCGGCAGTACGTCATTCCTGGCGAAATTTGGGAAGATGCTTACCGGCTTGTCCAAGCCGAAAGTAACATGGACGGAATCGGCGAAATCAGGCGCGAGCATTTCGGCCAGGTCGCTCACGCTTTCCGGATCGACCGTTGCACCGTCAACAAACAGCTACACCGCCGGAGTGGTATCCGGAGCCGGGACATCGCAGGTGACTGCCCTGACGCTGAAAGACTCCCGAGGGTTCTCAAGCACAGGGACACACCAGACAAACGCCGTTCAGGTGCTGAAATACACAGCCCCGTCTGCGTCAGGGTCGGACGTATACAGAAGTGACCAGAATGGCGTGAAGGCGGATGAGGGCACGTATATCTCAGCGCGGATTGCAACCAGCAAAACTGCAATACCAAACGCATCGTCAGAGGAACAGAATTTCGTCACCGTGAAGATCTATGTAGATGGGACACTGAAGCAGACCCTCACAGAGACGGCATCAGCGCACATCACATCCAGCGCAATAGTAATCGACACGCTGGCGATCGGCGACTCCGCAAACGTTATAGTTGAGGTTACCGATACGGTCGGCAAGTCAACGTCCGTGTCGATGTATGTGGCACCGGCCGTCAGGGTCATGTCGTTCAAAGAGGACGGGACTGGCGTCGCGTTCGGCAAGATATCCGACCAGGCGGGGTTTGAGTGCGAGTGGGACGCTTCTTTTAATGGGGATCTTCTGCAGGCACTCGACACATCCGCCACATCCGGAGACGACAAAACCATTTATGACGCGCTGACATATCTGGGTTGGACAGATGTCCTGAGTTAGGAGGAAGTATGCTGAATATAAAAAAACTGCTGGCGCATCTTCTGCAGACAGTCCCTGTGGTTCTATATGATTATGACGGTGTCGTAGACACCAACGACATCACGTTCACACAAAATGCCACTGGATATGAGAAAATCGAGATTTTTTTCAAAGATAACGATGGAAAACGCGGCTCTACTATTTTGTTTAAACCTCAGGTGGGGCAGATAGTGCCACTCACACTTGCCTCTGCGAGTATGAATAATACAGCGGTATATATAAAATCAAAAATGTACAGGTTTCAGGGCACCTACCTTGAGAGATCGAGAAAGAGTGATAATACATATGGCTATAACGGCCAGGGCTCAATAACGGGGACAAATGTCTGTTCCATACAGGCGGGGGGGGAGTTACATCGGCGTCACTGCGGTCATTGGCTACAAAAAGCTCGGTTAAAAGAACCTGGAAATCTCCTGACTTTGGGAAGGAGGTTTTCGTATGTTGAATATTAAGAAGACCCTTGCCAAGCTGCTCAATTATAAGCGTCCCAGAGGCACCACTGTTAGCGGCAATTATACTGCAACGGTAACTTTCCGCCGGACAGACAATATTGTAACGGCATACTCTGCCGGACCAACTGCGATACCGTTATCAAAATATTTACCCTATGTCAACATACCAAGCGGATACAGACCGATTGCGTCGATCAGACAAACATCGGTTGAACCAGCTGGAAGCAGTGGAACTATACAGGGTGTATTCAGGTTTACCGCTTATGAAAACGGCAGCACGGCTAAAGATGCGAATAATAACCCGCTTGCTAATAAAATTAGTGTCTACCACTATAACGGAAGTGCAACCGGACAGCATAACGTTGGAATGCAAATGACATGGATCACAAATGATCCGCTTCCATAAAGGAGGAACCATGGCCATACTTATAATCAATAACCAGGAAATCACTGTTGAGGATCGATCTTCGGCAGAAAGCATATACGTTGTCCTGCATGATCAGGATGAGCTGCTGCCGCTCTGGCGGGAGTTCAACGATAATTCGATCATGAACTACGAACTGCGGACAGGGCAGGGTGAACCAATTGCAGGCAGTGGGGCGGAGCTTACGGGCTTCGTCCTGTTTTATAATCCGGATAGCAGCATGACCGTGCGGTTTGACATCCGCCAGAAGTCAGAGGCCGAGGAACTGCAGGAGACACTTGGCCTGATCGGGGAATCCGTGAAGCTGACAGTTCCGTCGTGGGATCCGGACGGCCATGAGTACAGCGCTGGTACTATGTTCAGCCGGGATGGCATGGTCTATGTTGTTATTCAGGGGCACAGATCACAGGCCGATTGGACACCGGAGTCAACACCGGCACTGTACAGGCAAATCTACGCGATCAAGTCCGAAGATGGCGGCGAGGCCATTGTGGACGAATATCCTGACTGGATACAGCCGGCAGGGGCGCATGATGCCTATTCCGAGGGTGACAAGGTAACGCATAACGATAAGCACTGGGTTTCCGGCACGGATAACAATGTCTGGGAGCCGGGTGTTTATGGTTGGAATGAAACAGAATGACAAGGAGGGACACAATGTTCGATATCTTCAAAACAATCCATTTCGCCAGCCTGACCTGGCTTCTGATCCTGCCGATGGCCATGATGGCGATCGATATCCTGACCGGCCTGATCAACGCCTGGAAGCAGAAGGATTTCCAGAGCGCGCTGATGCGCTCGGGTCTGGCCAAGAAGGCCGGAGAGATCCTGATCCTCGTGGTCGGGATTCTTTTCACGTACGGAATGGGGCTGCCGTCATACATACTGAAACTTATCAGCCTTTACATTATTCTCATGGAGCTGATGTCTGTTATTGAGAACCTGGACAAGCTGGGCGCGCCATTGCCAAAATTTGTAAAAGACGTGATCAACAATGTCGGGACCAGCGTGCAGAATGATGATTACCAGTCGCTGGTCAGGGAGTTAAAGAGGCTTGAGCTGGCTCTCGCGCAGGCAGACGCAGCGGAATCAAAGAAACCGCCTTCCGGATACCTGGATGATGACGATAGAAAGTAATTACAAAAGGAACAATGTGACGCTGCCCGGCTCCGGCCGGGCTCGTACTGTTTATGGAGGGATGATCATGACGAATCAGGAATTCATTCAGGAGATAGCGCCCCTGGTGCAGAAGTATACAAAGAAATACGGCTACGGCGTCCCCTCGGCGATCATTGCGCAGGCGTGTCTGGAATCGGCGTACGGGACATCCACCAAGGCAAAGCATCATAACTATTTCGGGCTGAAGTACCGGCCAAACCGCGTTAGCTGCAGCTCTGGGATCTTCCGGGATGGATCACAGGAACAGATGAAAGACGGGAAGTACGTCAAAATAGTAGACTGGTGGTTTGGGTTTGACTCTATGGAGGATGGCGTCGAAGGATATCTGCAGTTCATCGGGATCGATTATTACGCGCAGGCCAGAAAAGCGGCGGATCCTCAGACATACCTGCAGGCGCTTAAAGACGCCGGTTATGCCACCAGCAGGGATTACGTGGCGGACAACATGGCCGTGATCAGGAGATGGAACCTGACGAAGTATGACGGCGCTGAGCCCGTGGACGGCAAGAGCGGACCGGGAACCTCGGCAGCGACCGGATCCACGGCGGAGTCAGGAAAGTCTGGATCCGCGTCAGCGTCAGGAGCGCCAGAAACGTCCGGAGCCGCCGGAAAGGTGTCTGCGCCGGTGATAAAGCGGTATTTATCAGATTACAACCATGAGAGCCGCGCAGGCGTGGGAATCAATTATATCGTGCTGCATTATACCGGCAACAAGACAGACACGGCCAAAGCAAACGCAAATTACTTTGCGGGAGGAAACCGCGGGGCTTCTGCGCATTACTTCGTGGATGAGACATCGATCTACCAGTCTGTGGACGATTCCAGGGCCGCGTGGCACTGCGGGAAGAACTACGGGTCGAACAACCTGTTCGGCAAGTGCACGAATAAGAACAGCATCGGGATCGAGATGTGCAGCCATAATGGCGTGATCAAAGAGGAAACAATTGCCAATGCCGTGGCATTGACCAGGTATCTGATGAGCATGTATAATGTTCCTGTTGACAGGGTCGTGAGGCACTATGACGTGTGCAGCAAAAACTGCCCGGGCTGGTCAGGCTGGCTCCCGCCGGCAGAGACGAAATGGGCGGCGTTCAGGAAGCAGCTCTCTGGGTCTGCGGCGCCGTCAGCCGCGCAGGCATCAGCAGACAAATCCGGATCCGGCACGACAGCCACCGCAGGGAAAAGCCCGGAAGCTCCTTTCCTTGTTCAAGTTACGATCAATGACCTGAATATCCGGAAGGGTCCGGGAACGAACTATGGGAAGACTGGAAAGTATACCGGAAAAGGCAGGTTCACAATTGTACAGCTGAGTGCAGACAAGAAATGGGGCAAGCTGAAGAGCGGTGCAGGGTGGATTTACCTGGCGGAAGAGAAGTGGGTGAAGAAACTGGGTTAAGATAGTTCAAGATAGCGCAAGGTTAGTTCAAGGGGCATCCTCCAGGGTGCCTCTTTTTTCATGTCAACTTTCGTGTCAACTTTCGTGTCAACTCGTGACAACTATTTATGGTTTTTTGTGGCAGGATCCTGCCAATGGCGCGCAACATCAAGCGCCCAAAAACCGCATAAAATCAATAAAAATCGGGAGATTCGCGTTATTATTGAATCTCCCGAAAAAGCAGGGCTACAAGGATTCGAACCTTGAAATGACGGAGTCAGAGTCCGTTGCCTTACCATTTGGCGATAGCCCTTTATCTGTACAACATGGATGATTATATACGATGTGATTTTAAAATGCAAGCGATTTCTTTGATTTAATTGTTTTTTTTTATGGCAGATGATATACTCTCAGCATGCTGCTTTTGTAAGAACGACACTCTGGCCGAGAGGCAGACAGAGGGTGCTTTCTTAGGGAGAATGACGAAATATGATTTACGAATTTGAGAGCCGGATCCGTTTCAGTGAGGTCGATGAAAACGGATACCTGTCCCTTCCTGCGCTGATGAATTATCTGCAGGATTGCGCGACGTTCCACGGAGAAGAGACGGGTGTCGGGCTGGACTGGATCGCGGAGCACAGACAGACCTGGGTGCTTGCGTCGCTTCGGCTGCACGTGTTCCGTTACCCGAAATATGCCGAAACGATCCGTGTCTCTACGTGGGCGCACGGGTTCCGCGGATTTCTGGGATACCGGGATTTTGCCGCGGACACCCCTTCCGGAGAGATTATCGCGCGCGGCAAATCGGACTGGGTTTTTATGGATATGCAGGCAAACAAGCCGATGAATGTGCCGCCGGAGCAGACAAATGCCTATGGAATCGAGGCTGACAAAGCTTTAAAGGATATCTACGGCAGGCGGAAGATACGTCTTTCGGACTGCGGGGAGACGGGATCGCCGTTTGTTATTCACGAGAGTAATCTCGACACCAACCGCCACGTCAACAGCTGTCAGTACATCATGATGGCGCAGAATCTTCTGCCAGCCGGCTTTCCGGTCAATCATCTGCGCGCGGAATACAAGCGGCAGGCTTATCTGGGAGATGTGATCACGCCGGTTATCTATGAAGTGGATCACGGGTACGCAGTCACACTCCTGAACAAGGACGGAGAGCCGTATTTTGTGGGAGAATTTACCGATGCGGTGATCTGACATTCTGTGCGAGGAGGGAACGGATAGTTTCTGGGATGCGGGAAGTGATTTTAACATGAATGAATGGCAGAACGAACAGAGAGGAAGTTCCAGGATGGGTCTTGAACTGGGGAAAAAGCAGACACTGCAGGTGATCAAAGAGGTGAAGTTCGGCGTGTACCTTGCCATGTCAGAGCAGGCGGAGCGGGAAGATCAGGTTCTGCTGCCGGCAAAGCAGGTGCCCGCAGGAACCAAAAAAGGGGACAGCCTTTCGGTGTTTTTGTATAAGGATTCTGATGACCGGCTGATCGCGACGACGGCACAGCCGCTGATTACGCTGCATGAAACAGCACTCCTGACGGTCCGCCAGCTGACGAAAATCGGCGCGTTTCTTGACTGGGGACTGGAAAAAGATCTCCTGCTTCCGTTCCGGGAGCAGCGCGGGAACGTGCGGCAGGGCGATCAGGTGCTTGTCGCGCTGTATGTAGATAAGAGCGGGCGCCTTTCCGCCACGATGAATGTCTATCCGTGGCTGAAAACACGCGCGCCTTACCAGATCGGTGACTCTGTGCAGGGGCGTGTCTATGAGATCAGCCGCAATTTTGGCGTGTTCATCGCCGTGGATGACCGGTACTCTGCGCTGATTCCGAAACGCGAGGCGCAGGGATCCTATGAGCCGGGCCAGGTGCTGAAGCTTCGCGTCACGGAAGTGCGGGAGGACGGCCGGCTCTGTGTGTCTGCCAGACAAAAGGCCTGGCAGCAGATAGGCGGCGACGCGGAGCAGATTCTCGAAAAGCTGCGTGAAAGCGGCGGGACACTCCCGTTTGATGACAAGGCGCCGCCGGAGCGGATCAGTGATGTGTTCGGCATTTCCAAGGCGGCCTTCAAGCGTGCTGTAGGACATCTGCTCAAGGAAAATCTGATCCGGAAACGGGATGGGAGAATTGAACTGAAGTAAATTTGGAAAGAACCATGCGCAGCTTTCTTTAAAAAGGGAGATAATTCTATGTTTGCACATCTCCACGTTCATACAGAGTACAGTCTTCTGGACGGCTCTAATAAGATAAAAGAATATGTTGAGCGGGTCAGGGCGCTCGGGATGAACAGTGCCGCGATCACGGATCACGGCGTCATGTACGGGTGCATTGATTTTTACAAGGCGGCAAGAGCCGCGGGCATCAATCCGATTCTGGGATGTGAAGTTTATGTCGCGCCGGGCTCCAGATTTGACCGGGAGCTCGGGGCGAATGAGGAGCGCTATTATCATCTCGTTCTGCTTGCTGAGAACAATCGGGGCTATGAAAACCTCACCAAGATTGTTTCCAGGGGATTTGTCGATGGATTTTACTACCGTCCGCGTGTCGATCTGGAGCTCCTGGAGCAGTACCACGAGGGAATTATCGCGCTGTCGGCATGCCTTGCGGGCGAGGTCTCCCGGTATCTGTCACTGCAGATGTACGAGGAGGCCAAAAAAGCGGCGCTGCGGTACCGGGACATTTTCGGGCCGGATCATTTTTATCTGGAGCTGCAGGATCACGGGATGGCCGAGCAGCAGCTGGTCAACCAGCAGATGCTGCGCCTTTCGGAAGAAACCGGGATTGCGCTTGTCGCCACAAATGACTGTCACTACACCTTTGCTGAGGACGCGGACGCGCATGATATCCTGCTCTGCCTGCAGACAGGGAAAAAGCTCGCGGATGAAAACCGCCTCCGGTACGAGGGGGGACAGTACTATGTAAAATCAGAGGAAGAGATGCGCAGTCTTTTCCCGTATGTTCCGCAGGCGATTGAAAACACACAGAAGATCGCGGACAGATGTCATGTGGAAATCGAGTTTCACAACCTGAAGCTTCCGCGGTTTGAGGTTCCTGAAGGGTTTTCTTCTTATTCTTATCTGGAGATGCTTTGCCAGAAAGGACTTGAGCGAAACTATCACCCGGTGACGGACGCGCTGCAGGAAAGACTGCAGTTTGAGCTGGACACCATCCGGTCGATGGGATTTGTGGACTACTTCCTGATTGTCTGGGATTATATCCGCTACGCAAAGGAAAACGGGATCATTGTCGGACCCGGCAGAGGAAGCGCGGCCGGGAGTATCGTCGCCTATACGCTGGGCATCACAGAGCTGGACCCGATCCGGTACAACCTTCTGTTTGAGCGCTTCCTGAACCCGGAGCGCGTGTCCATGCCAGATATTGACGTGGATTTCTGCTTTGAGCGGCGCGGAGAAGTGATTGATTATGTCGTCAAAAAATACGGGGCTGACCGTGTCGTCCAGATTGTTACGTTCGGAACGCTTGCCGCGCGCGGCGTCATCCGCGATGTCGGGCGCGTGCTGGATCTTCCCTACGCGCGCTGCGACACAATCGCAAAGATGATCCCTAATGAACTGAACATCACGATTGACAAGGCGCTTGGCATGAATCCGGAGCTGCGGAAGCTCTACGAAGAAGATGAGACGGTGCGGCACCTCATCGATATGGCGAAACGTCTGGAGGGGTTGCCGCGCCACACTTCGATGCATGCCGCCGGCGTCGTCATCGCCTCACGGCCGGTTGACGAGTTTGTCCCGTTGTCACGGGCGGCAGATGGCACTATCACGACCCAGTTTACCATGACGACACTGGAGGAGCTCGGACTCCTCAAAATGGATTTTCTCGGGCTGCGCACACTGACGGTCATCCAGAACGCGCAGCAGATGGCCGAGAAATCCGCGGGGCACGAGATAGACCTTTCCGCGATCGACTACAATGATCCGCAGGTGATGCGGATGATCGGCGCGGGAAAATGTGAGGGTGTGTTCCAGCTGGAATCTGCCGGGATGAAAAGCTTCATGAAGGAACTGAAGCCGACGACGCTGGAGGATATTATCGCGGGCGTCGCGCTCTACCGGCCGGGTCCCATGGATTTTATCCCGCAGTATATTAAGGGCAAGAAAAACCCGGATCAGGTGCGCTATGAGACCCCAAAGCTCGCCCCGATTCTGGAGCCCACTTATGGCTGTATTGTCTATCAGGAGCAGGTCATGCAGATCGTGCGTGAGCTGGCGGGCTATACATATGGGCGCAGCGATGTTCTCCGCCGCGCGATGTCCAAGAAGAAGGCCTCCGTCATGGAAGAAGAACGGCAGAACTTTGTGTACGGCAACGCGGGGCTCGGCGTTCCGGGCTGTGTCCGGAACGGGATCGACGAGGCCACGGCAAACCATATTTATGACGAGATGATCGACTTCGCGAAGTACGCGTTCAACAAGAGCCACGCGGCCGCCTATGCGATCGTCTCCTATCAGACGGCATGGCTGAAGCATTATTATCCCGTTGAATTTATGGCTGCCCTGATGACGTCCGTGATTGATAATCCGGGAAAGTGCGCCGAGTATATTCTGCACTGCCGGCAGATGAACATTGAGATTCTGCCGCCAGACATCAACCGAAGCAGCGGCAGATTTTCTGTTGAGAACGGAAAAATACGGTATGGCCTTACTGAGGTCATGGGCATTGTCAAGACTGTCATGGTGGCGATTACCGCCGAGCGGGAGATGGGCGTTCCGTTCAAGAATCTGCGGAATTTCTGTGATCGTCTCTCCAACAA
>JAFVEX010000165.1 GCA_017475785.1 Eubacterium sp.
GATGGTCACGGTGCCTTTATCCGTGTCGACGGTCAGCCAGTCCATAATCGTGTCAAAATCGAGTTTCTGCTTCTTGCTGCCGAACTGATAGACAATTTTGGATTTTGTGTACTGGTTCAGCAGATCGGCTTTTTTCTGCAGTTCGGCCGTGTTATCCTCGATGACCGGGCTGGTGTAGGCGTTTTCCGGAATTTCTACGGAAAGACCGCTCTCGGCGTCGAATTCCGTCATCAGGGCGTCGAGCTTCTCCTGGACAGCGTTCTGCAGTACGGCGTCATCGATTTCATTACCCTGAACGGCAGCGTCGACGTAGCATTCTTTTTTCTCAGCGTCATACAGGAAAGAAGCGTTTTTGGAGGCGACACGCGGAACAGACAGCGCGCTGCCGGTCACGTAAGCCTTCAGCTTTTCCTCGTCGAATGCGTTTGTATATTCAATGTGAAGCTGGTTTTCCCTCTTCAGAAGCGAAGTGAGCACCATTTGCGGGTTGTTGACCTCTGCCTGCTGCAGCTCCGTCAGAGAAGCAGTCAGCGCATTGCGGTCAAAAGAATACCCGTAATCTGCCAGGGAGCCGGAGAGAACCTCGGTTCTGCCTTCTGTCACGGTAAATTCAGCGTTTGCGTAGTCGTCCAGCAGGAGCGCCGCGACATCGCCAGGCGTCTTCCCGGAGACGTCCAGATCATTGAGCCTTGTGCCCTCCAGATAGACGGTGTACTTGCTGATTTTTGTGAGATAGCGGTAGGCACAGTAAAACGCGCCCGCTACAATGACCAGCAGAATCAGCAGAAAAATAATGGCTCCTTTTTTTCTTCTCTTTGCTTTCGTTGTTTTCTTTGACATTTTTTCACCTTCTTTAATCACGCAATATCGTACCACAGCAACAGTTCTGGTTCAAGAACGGATGGATTGACATATCAAAATGAGATACCGCTCATTCAGGCGGATCGCTGGACGCGGCAGAAGTATCACAGACACTGCGCCCAACGTACTGACTGTAGCACACGTGCGTGAAAGGATTGTGAACAGAGGCGTGAAGTTTTTTTAAATTTCATCCTTGACTTTTACAGAGGTATCTGATAGGATAGCCTAGTGAGTAGCGAAGAACTGCTGACGAACATAAGTCGCAGGAATGGCGGAATTGGCAGACGCGCAGGCTTCAGGTGCCTGTGGTAGCAATATCGTGTGGGTTCAAGTCCCACTTCCTGCATGCAGGAGACCTTGTAAATGCAAGGTCTTCTTTTTGTTTTGCGGGAGATCATGAAGCGTCCGTTTCCGCATGTGGATTGCGCGGATCCGGTTTTTTTACGGACAGGCTGTCGGAATGCTGTCGGGATGCTTGCTGAATCGCCCGGCAGGCTTTATTCTTTCCGAAAAATATGGTACAATTTGCGCTGGATATCTGTCGGAGAGAAAAGCCGGAGAAAGCCTGACCCGGCGTGGAAAGCACCCGGCAGACAAAATCACAGCTGAAAAAAAGGACACGAAAATGCTGAAACAATATCTGATAACATTTTTTATCTCAATGGTGCCGCTGATCGAGCTGCGCGGCGCGATTCCCTACGGGATCCTGCGCGGGGGGCTTCCGATGATTCCGACCTATGTCGTTGCGGTTATCGGTAATATGCTGCCTGTGCTGGTGATTTATCTGTTTGCGCGGAAGGTGCTGGAATGGGGACAGGATAAACCGGTGATCGGCAGGTTTTTCCGGTTCTGCCTCGTCAAGGGCGAGCACGGAGGCGAGAAGCTCAAAGCCAGAGCCGGAGGCGGCCTGTTCGTCGCGCTGATGCTGTTCGTGGGGATTCCGCTCCCGGGCACGGGCGCGTGGACTGGAACGCTGGCGGCCAGTATCCTGAATATGGGTCTGAAAAAAAGTACGATCGCCGTGATGCTGGGCGTTCTGCTGGCCGGCGTCATCATGGGGCTGGCGTCACAGGGACTGCTGGGCGCGCTCAGTCATCTGTTTTCCGCGTAAGTTGGCGCACCCTAAGTGGGGACGAAGCGGAGCAAAGCGACATGAGAGTCCTGCGAAAGGGGCGGAGCGAAGTTACGGCGGTTCGTCAAATGAATAAAACTTTCTAAATTTCTTGAACTCATATTTTTGGCAAGTATATCACAATATAACATAGTTAAGTTAGAAGGAGAAGTGTCATGAAATGTCCATATTGCGGTCAGGAAGACAACCGGGTGGTCGACTCGAGACCTGTCGAGGAAGAAAATTCTATCCGCCGGCGCAGAATGTGTGATGCCTGCGGCAGGAGGTTCACGACGTACGAGAAGATCGAGACCATCCCGCTGATGGTGATCAAGAAGGACGAGAATCGCGAGCAGTACGACCGGGAGAAGCTTCTGGCGGGGATTCTGCGCGCGTGCCACAAGCGGCCTGTACCGGTGCAGACGATCAACGAGATCGTTGACCAGGTGGAAAATGAAGTCTTTAATATGGGCGAAAAGGAGATTCACAGCAGTCAGATCGGTGAGATCGTCATGAATCACTTGATGACGCTGGATCCGGTCGCCTATGTCCGCTTCGCGTCTGTGTACCGGGAATTCAAGGACGTCAACACCTTTATGGATGAACTGAAGAAATTTCTGAAAACGGATCAGGAGCTTTGACAGACATCAATGCAGGTATAATTATGGAAGAAATGAAACGCGAGAGTACCTGTTCCGGCAAGGGAGTAAAGATCAAAATCTGCGGTCTCACGGCGGTTCGTGAGGCGGAGTACCTGAACGAGGCGCAGATAGATTTTGCCGGATTTATTCAGTTTGTGCCGAAGAGCAGACGGAATATTCCAACAGAGCTGGCCAGAGAAATCATCAGAGAACTGGATCCTTCTGTCCGCAGCGTCGCGGTGACCATTTCTCCCGACCTGGAGACGGTCCGGAGATTAGAGGCGGCCGGTTTTGACTATCTGCAGATTCACGGGCAGGTGGAGCCGGCAGTGTGGGAACACGTCAGTATGCCCGTGATCCGCGCGTATAATTACACGGATATGGGGCGCTTTGCGCAGGATCAGCTGGATTCCCGCGTGCGCGCGCTTCTGGTGGACGCGGCGGTACCGGGCAGCGGGAAGACGTTTGACTGGGCTGTTCTGGACGCGCTCCCGGTGCGGTCAAAGCCGCTGTTTCTGGCGGGCGGCCTGCATGCGGGAAATGTACGGGAGGCAATTTTGCAGGTAAAGCCGGATGTCGTCGATGTGAGCTCCGGCGTGGAAAATGAGAGTGGAGCCGGAAAAAACAGACAAAAGATCCTGGAACTGGCGCGAGCCGTCCGGGGCGGGGAGTCAATATGAAAAAGAAGAGAAGAATTGTTGTCAAAGTAGGTACTTCTACCATCACGAATGAACTGGGAAACAGCAAGCTCCGGACAATGGAAGAGCTCGCGCTTGCGCTCTCGGATCTCCAGAACATGGGAAACGAGGTCGTGCTCGTATCTTCCGGCGCGATCGCGGTCGGCGCAAATAAGATGCGTCTGAAGGAGCCGCCGAAGGAGATGCGGATGAAGCAGGCGGCCGCGGCGGTCGGCCAGTGCGAGAACATGTTCCTCTACGATAAGTTTTTCGGATATTACGACAAAACGGTCGCGCAGATCCTTCTGAACGCCGAGGATATCAAGCAGGAGGAGAAGAAGGAGAATCTCAGCAATACCTTTGAGGCACTTCTGGAAAACAAGATTATACCGATCGTCAATGAAAACGACTCTGTCAGTTACACGGAGATCGAGTCGGAGGACAAGCTGTTCGGCGACAACGATATGCTGTCGGCAGTCGTCGCTGTGCTCTGCAAGGCAGATATGCTGATCATTCTGTCTGATATTGACGGATTTTATGACAAAGATCCTCGTTTCTATAAGGACGCGAAGCTGATCAGCCGTGTCGAGGAGATCGATGAGAGCATATACCAGCTGGCCGGCGGCGCGGGATCCCGCAGGGGAACCGGCGGCATGCGCACCAAGCTGCAGGCAGCGGAGCTGGCGACCTCACAGGGAATCCACACACTCGTGGTCAATGGTAAGAAGCTCTCTGCCCTGTACAACATTATGAACGGGGAGAAAGAGGGCACGCTTTTCGTGGCCAGAAAGAATTATTAGATAACACTGCTAAAGGCATGACTCCGCGCGGGCATGCCGGCAGATGTTCTTGGCGAAGGAAGACGCATATGACAGAAGAAAAAAAGCGCATCAGCAGGGAGCGGGTCATTGAACATTTCCAGAAGATGATCCGTCTGCGCACGGTTTCCCATCAGGACGGGAGCCTGACAGATCAGGCTGTGTTCCGGCGGTTTCGCGATCTTCTCAGGGAGCTGTATCCGGCGGTGTTTGCCGCGGCGCAGGCATGGGAGATAGGCGCGTATGGTTTTTTGATCCAGATTCCAGGGAAAAGCAGCGCCGCGCCCTCCGTGCTGATGGCACACATGGATGTAGTGGACGCGGACGAAAAAACATGGTCGGTGCCGCCCTTTGACGCAGTGCTGCAGGACGGCCGGATCTATGGCCGCGGAACCCTGGATACGAAATGTACGCTCTGCGCCATCATGGAGGCGGCAGAGTACAATCTGAACAGAGGATTTGTTCCGGAGCAGGACATATACCTGTCTTTTGGCGGAGAAGAGGAGGTGTCGGGAAAGACCTGCGCCGAAATCGTCTCGTTTCTTGCGGAGCAGGGCATCCGCCCCGGATTTGTTCTGGATGAGGGCGGCGCGGTGATCCCGGAAGGGATGCCCGGTTACCGGGGGCAGGCCGCCATGATCGGAATCGCCGAAAAAGGCGTGGCGAACTACCGGCTGTCGATTGCGGACGGTTCCGGCGGGCACGCGTCCGTCCCGCCGCGTCACACTGTGGCGGGAAGGCTCGCGAAGGCGGCTGTCAGGCTTGAACAATATCGCTTTCCCGCACGACTGTCCACGGCAGTCAGGACAATGTTTGAGGAGCTTTCTCATGTGGTGCCGGGCTATGAAAAGCCGCTGTTCCGTCACCCGCGCCTGGCCTGGCCGGCGATCGCGTCTGCCGCGGCCGTCCTGGGAAGTACGTTCAATGCCATGGTCAGAACCACCACAGCTGTGACGCTGATGCAGGGCGGGACTTCTTATAACGTGCTGCCCGAGCGCTGCGAAATCGGCGTCAACGCGCGCCTGGTGGAGGGGGACACCGTTCAGTCAGTCGCGGAAACACTTCGAAAAGTCGGAAAAGATCCGGCGCTGCAGGTTGACGTGATTTCCGGGAGTGATCCGACGCCGGTGTCGGATATTAACTGTGAGGCCTGGCGGAAGCTCTGCAAAGTTATCCGGTCGGTCTGGAAGGATATTCCCGCGGCGCCGTATCAGATGAACGGCGGAACCGACGGGAGGTTTTTTGCAAAAATCACCCCGTATGTCTACCGCTTTACGCCGATGGTCATGAGCCGGGAAGACCGCGCGAAGGTTCACGGAACAGATGAATCTATTGAGGTTTCCGCACTGATGAAGATGGTTACGTTCTATGTGCGGCTGACAGAGGAGTTGTAACGAATGACCTACGAAGAGGCACTGACCTTTATAAAAGGAACCGGTGTGCCCGGCATTACGCCGGGACTGTCCCGCGTCACAGAGCTGCTGGAGCGGCTCGGGAGACCGCAGGAGCAGTTTCGCTGTGTCCACATCGCGGGGACGAACGGAAAGGGCTCCGCGGCAGTCATGCTTGCTTCCGTCCTTCAGGCGGCGGGATACCGCACGGGGCTGTTCACCTCCCCGTATCTGGTCAGGTATCAGGAGCAGATCCGAGTCGACGGGGAAGAAATTTCAGAGGAAGCTTTCTGCCTGCGGGCGGACACGGTTCAGGCTGCGATGGCGGGAATGCGGGAAACACCCTCCGAATTTGAGCGGGTCGTTTCCATGGCTTTTTTGCATTTCGCACAGGAGAGCTGTGAGATTGTCGTTATCGAGACAGGGATGGGCGGCCGTCTGGACGCCACAAATGTCTTTGAAAGGACGGAGGTGGATGTCCTGACGCATATCGCCATGGATCACACGGCATTTCTGGGTGATTCGATCGAACAGATCGCGGGAGAAAAAGCCGGGATCATTCAGGATGGCGCAGACGTTGTCCTGCAGCATCAGACGGAAGAGGTGGAAGCCGTGATCCGGGAACGGTGCGGGCAGATGAACGCAGAACTGCTGATAACGGATCCATCGCGCATGATCGTCGGCGCGGGCAGCATAGAGGGACAGTATTTCTCCTATCGCGGAAGAAGGGATCTGTTTTTGCCGCTTTCCGGTGTTTATCAGCGCGACAATGCAATGACCGTGCTTGATGCGGTTGACGTGCTCAGCCGCAAAGGCTGGCAGATTACAGACGAGGCCGTGCGCGAGGGACTTGCGCGTGTAAAATGGCCGGGCAGGTTTGAGATCCTGCAGAAGCGGCCGCTCGTCCTGCTGGACGGCGCGCACAACGAGGACGGGATCATCGCCCTGGCCAGGACACTGGACGCGTATCTGCCGGGACAGAAAATTCATTTCGTGTTCGGTGTGCTCGCGGACAAAAACTACCGCGCGATGCTGCGGCATATCCTTCCGCATGCCTGTGAGATCATTGCTGCAAACCCGGACAACCCCCGCGCGCTTTCTGCAGAAAACCTGTGCGCCGTGATCCGGGAATACGCAGATGAACTTGCGGTCTGTGAGGGCGGGACGATCCGGGACAGCATCAGAAAAGCCCTGAAACATTGTCCGGAAGACGGCGTTATCTGTATACTTGGATCACTGTATCAGGCCGGAGAGGCACGGGCGATGTTTCCGCAGGAAACAGACATATGCATGTAGATATTAAAACAATTATCAATCATACAGCGCAGCACAGGGCTGAGAGAATCATTCCACCGGGGGCAAAAAGCGCCGCGGTGCTGATCCCGCTGACTGTTCTTGAGAATGAAGAACCGCGTATCCTTTTTGAAAAGAGAAGCCCGGAAGTCCGGCAGGGCGGAGAGATCTGCTTCCCCGGCGGAAGGATCGAGGCCGGAGAGACGCCGGAGCAGACCGCGGTCAGGGAGACTTCAGAAGAACTGCTGATTTCACCGGGGAAGATCGAATTGATCGCTCCGATGTTCGTCATGGCCGGCCCGGGAGGCGCGGAAATCCATTCATTTCTTGGCAGGATCAGGGAATACACAGGCACATTTAACAGAGATGAGGCGGAGAACGTATTTACGATTCCACTACAGTGGTTTTTTGAGAATCCGCCGGAAATTCACAGGGGAAGGATGCGCCTGGAAGTAGGAGAAGATTACCCGTGGCATCTGATTCCGGGAGGGCGCGCTTACCCCATGCGAACCATCCCCCGTGAATTGTTCTTCTATGAGACACCACACGGCGTTATCTGGGGAATGACAGCAGAACTGCTGTATCATTTTATGCAGCTGCTGCCCTTTGAATCATAATCATTTTTGGGCGACCAGAAACAAGTGGCTGCCGCGCGAAGCATCTTCGCGCGGCAGCCAAAAGTTTTTTATCCTCTGTTCTGTTCTTCTACGAGGCGCACGCCGCAGTACTGCTCGCGCAGCTTCGGCTTCTCGATCTTGCCGGTGGCGTTGCGCGGGACATCCGCGAAGATAATCTTGCGCGGGCGTTTGTAGCGCGGCAGTTTGGTACAGAACTGGTTGACGTCCTCCTCTGTGAGGGTCATGCCTTCCTTTACCTGGATGATCGCGGTCGCGATTTCGCCGAGCCGCTTATCCGGCGTGCCGATGACGGCGACGTCGTGGATTTTGCTGTTTGAGGCGAGGAACGCCTCGATCTGTACCGGATAGAGATTCTCGCCGCCGGAGATGATGACGTCTTTCTTGCGGTCGACGAGGAAGTAGAAGCCGTCCGCGTCGCGCTTTGCCATATCACTGTGTGCAGCCATCCGTCGATCAGCGTTTCGGCGGTCGCGTCCGGATCTTTGTAGTACTCGACCATCACGCCGGGCCCCTTGACACAGAGTTCGCCGACTTCCTCGGGCTCTGTAATATCCGCGCCGCTCTCATCGACGATTTTTGCCTTCCAGCCGAAGCCGGGCAGACCGATCGCGCCGACCTTGTCCACATGATCCATGCCCAGGTGCACGCATCCGGGACCGGTTGACTCGGAGAGGCCGTAGTTGGTGTCGTATTTATGGTGTGGGAAATACTCCAGCCAGTGCTTGATCAGGCTCGGCGGGACGGGCTGCGCGCCGATGTGCATGAGCCGCCACTGAGCCAGATGGTAATCCTCGATCTTCAGCTCGCCGGAATCCAGCGCGGCGAGGATGTCCTGTGCCCACGGGACGAGCAGCCACACGATGGTGCAGTGCTCCTGAGACACCGCGCGGAAAATCGCTTTCGGGCGGTTACCCTTCAGGATGACGGCTTTGCTGCCGGTATACAGAGAGCCGAACCAGTGCATCTTCGCGCCGGTGTGATACAACGGCGGAATGCAGAGGAACGTATCCTCGTGTGTTGTCGCGTGATGCGTCGCCTCCATCCGCGCGGACTGCATCAGCGCAGTGTGGCGGAGCAGGATCGCCTTTGGGAAGCCGGTCGTGCCGGAGGAAAAATAGATCGCCGCGTAGTCGTCGTCTTCGATCAGGATCTTCGGCGCGACGCTGGAGCAGTTTGCCGCGGATTCCTGATAGTCCTCCGCGAAGGACGGGCAGGAATTGCCGACGTAGAGCAGGAGGCAGTTACGCCCGAGCTCGCCCTCGATCGACTCCACGCGGCCGATAAATTCCTCGCCGAAGAACAGGACATCGACATCCGCGAGGCGGACACAGTACTCGATCTCATCCGCGGTATAGCGGAAATTCATCGGAACCGCGATGGCGCCGGCCTTCAGAACGCCGAAGTAGATCGGCAGCCACTCCAGAGAGTTCATCAAGAGTATGGCCACTTTCTGCCCCTTCTGAATGCCCTTTTTGATCAGAAGATTCGCGACGCGGTTTGCTTTCTCGTCAAATACCGCCCAGGTGATCTCCCGGCGGTAATAGATGTTTGAGGTGGACTGAATCAGTTCATATTCCTTCCAGGTAACGCGCTGGGGCTCGGTGATTTCCGGATTGATCTCCACGAGCGCGGTTTCATCGCTGTACAGCTTACTGTTTCGTTCCAGCAAATCAGTAATAGGCATATCGGTTCCCTTCTTTCTTTTTACACTTTAAACTACTAAACCAGAATAGAAGATTTTCCACGGAATGTCAAGCGTATCAGCGACAAAGCAGCATTTCCGGGGCTCTGTTTTTCACCAGATTCGTCTGCTTAAAAAATGTACTGGCGTTTTAATGTAATAAAGCATTAAAGTTGAAGTGATTTCATAATTGTGGTAGAATAGGCAAGGATGTTTTATTTACGGGAAAGGGTATTGATGCTATGAAACAATTATTGCTTGGCAACAAAGCAGTTGCCAGAGGCCTCTACGAGGCCGGCTGCTCGTTTGTGTCCAGCTATCCGGGGACACCGAGCACGGAAATCACGGAAGAAGCGGCGAAATACGATGAGATTTACTGCGAGTGGGCGCCCAATGAGAAGGTTGCGATGGAAGCAGCTTTTGGTGCCTGTCTTTCCGGCAGACGCGCGTTCTGCGGCATGAAGCACGTCGGCCTGAATGTGGCGGCAGACCCGCTGTATACCATGTCTTATACCGGCGTCAATGCAGGTTTCGTCATCGGCGTGGCAGACGACGCGGGTATGCATTCCTCCCAGAATGAGCAGGATTCCCGCCATCACGCGATTGCTTCCAAGGTACCGATGCTGGAGCCGTCCGACTCTGCCGAGTCCTATGAATTCGCGAAGCTTGCCTATGAGCTTTCTGAGAAATTCGACACACCGGTTCTCCTGAAGATGTGCACGCGCGTCGCGCACTCCCAGTCACTGGTGGAAACCGGGGAGCGCAGCCTGCCGGAGCGCAAAACCTATGAAAAAAATATCGCGAAATATGTCATGATGCCGGGCAACGCCAAGCGGCGCCATCCGGTTGTCGAGGAGCGCACGGCAAAGCTCACAGAGTGGGCAGAGACCGCGCCCATAAACCGTGTGGAGATGGGCGGCACAGAGCTGGGCATCATTACATCCTCCACTTCCTATCAGTATGTCAAAGAGGTGTTCGGCGACGATGTGTCCGTACTCAAGCTGGGCATGGTCAATCCGCTTCCGGAGAAGCTGATCTGTGACTTTGCGGAAAAGGTAGACAAGCTCGTCGTTGTCGAGGAGCTGGATCCGATCATCGAGAACCACTGCAAGACGCTCGGCCTGGAGGTTTCCGGCAAGGATCTGCTGCCGATGATCGATGAATTTTCACAGAATCTGGTGGCGAAGGCACTTGGCCGGGAGGTTCCGGCCGGCATCGCGCTCGACGAGCCGATCCCGGTGCGTCCGCCGGTGATGTGCGCGGGATGTCCGCACCGCGGCCTTTTCTACACCCTGAATAAGAATAAATGCACCGTGCTCGGTGACATCGGCTGTTACACGCTCGGTGCTGTCGCCCCGCTGGCGGCGATGGAGATGACGCTCTGCATGGGCGCCTCCGTCAGCGCGATTCACGGCTTCAATAAGGCCGGAGACGGAGAGAACGAAGGCAAAACCGTGGCGGTCATCGGAGATTCCACATTTATGCACTCCGGCATGACCGGCCTCGCAAACATCGCCTACAACCAGTCAAATTCGACCGTCATCATCCTGGACAATTCCATCACCGGCATGACCGGACACCAGCAGAATCCGACGACAGGATACAACATCAAGGGTGATCCTGCCGGCAAGATTGATCTGGAGGCGCTGTGCCGTGCCATGGGCTTTGAGCGGGTGCGCGTGGTGGATCCTTACAACCTCGCGCAGTGTGACGCCGTGATCAAGGAAGAGCTGGCAGTTGACGCGCCGTCTGTCATCATTTCCAGACGCCCGTGCGCGCTGCTGAAATACGTGAAGCACAATCCGCCGCTTCGCGTCGACCGGGACAAGTGCGTAGGCTGTAAGTCCTGCATGCGGATCGGCTGTCCGGCGATTTCCATCAAAGAAGGAAAAGCGCATGTTGACGAGACGCTCTGCGTCGGCTGCGGCGTGTGTGAGCAGATGTGCAAATTCGATGCGTTCAGGCAGACAGGAAAGGAGGACTGACGGATGAAAACGAAAAATGTTATGATCGTGGGCGTCGGCGGTCAGGGTTCACTCCTCGCCAGCAAGCTGCTCGGCCAGCTTCTGATGGACGCAGGCTATGATGTAAAGGTTTCCGAGGTACACGGCATGTCCCAGAGAGGCGGCAGCGTCGTGACGTATGTCCGGTACGGCGACCGCGTCGCGTCTCCGGTCATCGACCAGGGAGAGGCGGATTTCATCGTCTCCTTCGAGCTGCTGGAAGCAGCCAGATGGCTGCCGTATCTGAAGAAGGACGGCCAGATCGTCACCAATATTCAGCAGATGGACCCGATGCCGGTCATTACGGGAGCGATGCAGTATCCGGAAAACCTGGTGGAAAAGATGCGGGACGCGGGCGCGAAGGTGGACGCGCTGGACTGTCTGGCACTCGCGGAGCAGGCGGGCTCCTCAAAAGCAGTCAACCTGGTTCTGATGGGGCGGCTCTCCCATTATTTCGACATGCCGGATGAGGCGTGGCAGAAAGCCATCGACACGGTTGTCCCGGAGAAGTTCCGCGCCATGAACAAGGTGGCGTTTGAGCTCGGCAAGAACGCATAAAAAAGGCAGCAATTAATTTTACATATATGAAGGAGTAACAAAGCAGTATGGAACGTTACTATCAGCAGGAGATCGAATGTGCCTCGCGCGAGGAAATCATTGCGATCCAGAACGAGAAGCTCGTCAATCAGGTACAGCATGTCTGGAACAATGTGCCGTATTACCGCAAAAAAATGGAGGAAAAGGGCGTCACGCCTGATGACATCAAGTCGATTGATGATCTGCACAAGCTTCCGTTTCTGAGCAAGGCGGACCTGCGCGAGGCGTACCCGTACGGCCTGATGGGCAAACCGCTGAAAGACTGTGTGCGCATCCAGTCCACATCCGGAACGACCGGCAAGCGCGTCGTCGCCTTCTACACGCAGCACGACATCGATCTGTGGGAGGAATGCTGCGCCCGCGCGATCATGGCGGCCGGCGGTACCGACGAGGATGTCTGCCAGGTCTCCTACGGCTACGGCCTGTTCACCGGCGGACCCGGACTGAACGGCGGCAGCCACAAGGTCGGCTGCCTGACTGTCCCGACGAGTTCCGGCAATACCGAGCGTCAGATCATGTTCATTATGGATCTTCAGACCACGATCCTTTGCTGCACGCCGAGCTACGCCGCCTTCCTGGCCGAGACCATGAAGGAAATGGGGCTCACACCGGATCAGATCCC
>JAFVEX010000166.1 GCA_017475785.1 Eubacterium sp.
AATGCGCCGTATGGTTATCGGAAGAATCCCGAAAACAAGAAGGAATGGATCGTTGATGAAGAAGCCGCACAGGTTGTCCGTCACATCTTTGATCTTTGTATGGAAGGCCGCGGCCCGATGCAAATCGCGAAGCAGCTGAAGGAAGAGCAGATCCTGAATCCGACTGCGTATAAGCGCAAGGAAGGGATCAAGACACCGAATCCGGAAACTGCCGATCCGTATCATTGGAACACGAATACGGTTGTTCACATTCTGGAACGCCAGGAGTACACCGGCTGCACGGTCAACTTCAACACCTACTCCAATTCCATCTGGGACAAGAAGCAAAGAGAGAATCCGGAAGAAAACAGAGCTGTCTTCTACAACACCCATCCGGCGATCATTGAGCCTGAGGTGTTTGACAAGGTTCAGGAAATCCGACAGCAGCGTCACCGCAGAACGAAAACGGGAAAGTCCCACATGTTCTCCGGCCTCGCTTACTGCGCGGACTGCAAATCGAAGATGTACTACTGCACGGCGAACAACTTCGAGGAACGACAGGATCATTTCGTTTGTGCCAATTACAGAAGCAATACGGGATCCTGCTCTGCACACTTTATCCGTGCCGTTGTTCTGGAGCAGTTGGTCTGGAAGCACATGCAGATGGTCATCGACTATGTTATCCGCTATGAGGATTTCTTCCGGGCAAAAATGGAACAGCGGCTCCGTGTTGAGAGCGGCGAGATCCTGCGGGTAAAGCGAAAGCAGCTTGACAAGGCAGAGAAGCGTATCCTTGAGCTCGACAAGCTCTTTGTGAGGATCTACGAAGACAACGTAGCCGGAAAGCTGAGCGATGAACGCTTTGCCGTCATGAGCAGCAGCTATGAAGAAGAGCAGCAGGCCTTGAAAACGAACGCTGAGACGTTACGGCAGGAGATCGAAGTACAGGAACAGCAGAATCAGAATTTGGAACTGTTTATCCAGAAGGTTCATCAATACGCGGATCTGGACGAATTGACCGCTTATGCAGCCCATGATCTGATCAGGGCGATTTATATCGGGGCTCCGGACAAGAGCAGCGGAAAGCGGCGTCAGAGCATCAGTATCTGCTATGATTTCGTAGGCTTTATCCCTCTGGATGAACTGATGAAACAGGAAACGGCATGACCCGTAAGTCATGCCGTCCCTGCAAAACATTATAAAACTGTTTTACGACACCCGCCCATTTTGGCGGGCTGTTTTGCTGCTCTGATGCAGTTCAGCGATATGCGTGCGCGGAAGAGAGCTTCCGGCGTGATTTTGTGTTTGCAGCCTCCGGCTGGAGACCGGTTTTCCCTGCGCGGATATGCCGCATTTCCCGGAAATAGAGCACCAGCAGAACCACATCCGCAAAGACCCAGGCAGAGGGATTGGCGCAGCAGACACCGTTGAACCCGATTCTGCCGACCAGCACGAACGCGACAAGCACCCGGGCGATCAGCTCGGAAACGCCTGCAAGCATGGCCTCGCCGGAGTATCCCATTCCCTGCAGACCGTTGCGGAAAATGAAAATCACCGCGAGCGTGGGATAGAAGGCGCTCATGGCCACCAGATACTGCCGCGCCAGACGGAGAACACGGACCTCGGACGCGTCGACGAAGAGCAGTGCGACCTTCTGTCCGGCGGCATAGTTGAAGAGGAAAGCCGCCACACAGTAGAGCATGGACACGACGGTCGTGTCCAGAATGCCGCGGCGGATGCGGTCGATCTTTCCGGCGCCCAGGTTCTGTCCGCAGTAGGTTGCCATCGCGATGCCGCAGCTTTCAAGCGGGGCGGCGACAATGTTGTGTACCTTCGCTGCGGCCGAGACCGCGGCAACGGCGCTGGCGCCAAGACCGTTCACGGCACTCTGCATGATGATGGACCCCACCGCGGTGATGGCAAACTGGGCACCCATCGGCACACCGATCCGGAGCATGAGTCGCATGATCCTCCAGTCCGGACGCAGGTCCGAGCGCCGGATGTTCATGAAGGGGATCTTCCGAAGAATATAGAGGACGCAGGCCAGGCCGGATGCCAGCTGCGACAGAATGGTCGCCCAGGCGGCCCCCTCCACGCCGGTGTGCAGATATTTCATGAACAGAATGTCAAGGAAGACATTCACCGCGACGGCGCCGACCAGAAAATGCAGGGGAGTGCGGCTGTCGCCGAGCGCGCGGAGCACGGCGGAACTGAGATTGTACAGCATGGTCGCGCCGACGCCCATGAAAATGAGGAAGATATAACGATAGGCATCGTCAAAAATCTCTTCCGGTGTGTTCATCAGGCGGAGCAGATCGTCTGTCAGGAAGAAACAGACGACCTGGATGAGGACCGAGATTCCGAACCCGAGCCAGACCAGCTGCGCCGTGCGCTTCCGCACAAGATCCGTTCGGCCGGCGCCGAAGCTCTGGGCGATCGGGATGGAGAGACCGGAGCAGACACCGAGCGCGAAGCCGATAATCAGGAAATTCAGGGCCCCCGTCACGCCGACACCGGCAAAGGCGTTCAGGCCCAGAATGCGGCCGACAAGGATGCTGTCGGCGAGGTTGTAAAACTGCTGAAACAGATTCCCGATCAGCAGCGGAACGCAGAAGCGCAGAATGCACTTCAGAGGGGAACCTGTTGTCATATCTTTTATCATGGTTGGATCAGCTTTCCAATACCGGACAATTCGACTGGATCGTTTGCCGATGAATCGTCTCCGGTATTTTGAGGCTTTATTTTAGTCTTTTGAAAGAAAAAAACAAGAGGTAATCCAACCAAACATTTGTGCAGAACAGACAAATTCTGGGCACAAAAATTGTGAAAAATGACAATACACTTGCCGTCATTCCCGCCTGACGTAAGGGAACGGATCGAACCGTGTAATACCGTGGGCTTTCAGCGCGGACACGCTTCTTGCCTGATCGTCCGCCGTGTTATACTCCGGAATCAGCGGTACGCGCACCAGGATCCGTTCCGCCCCGACCAGTTCGATCAGGCGGCGCAGATTTGACACCATCAGGGAAGCGTCTCCG
>JAFVEX010000167.1 GCA_017475785.1 Eubacterium sp.
AACGCCAGAAGCAACGGCGACACCAACGCCAGAAGCAACGGCGACACCAACGCCAGAAGCAACGGCGACACCAACGCCAGAAGCAACGGCGACACCAACGCCAGAAGCAACGGCGACACCAACACCGACACCAACACCTCCTGGGGAAGGAGATCCTTCCTCCAAACAAGTGTCGAAATCTTCTGATGAAGATGATATTAACAGTAAAAGCACCAGCACAAATACCAGCAGTACCGCCGACTCCACAGCCTACATCAAAACCGATTCGCTGCCGCATGCGTCCACCGCATTCGTCAGACCGCGCGCGGAGCTTGCCGTTGTGCGGAATTCGGATGTCCGGTTTGTCCTGACGGCAGACGATGATGAGGAAGATGATGACAGCTACGGTGATGAGGACGGCTCCGACGCTCTTACCAACGGCTCCGGAATTGACGACCTTGACCTGGACGACGAGGAGATCGGCTACACGAGGGAAGAACTCGCCGATGCCATCAAGGAGGCGGAAGAATCGCTCAAGGATCTGAAGCTGGACCTTCGGGAGTCGGAACTGAAGATCAAGAGTGCCAGGAAAGCAGTCGATGAGGGATCGGTCAAGGCGCTGATGGACGGCGTCGTGACAGTTGTCGGCGACCCGGATCAATCCGTGGTCGACGGCTCGCCGTTTATTCAGGTGGCCGGCTCCGCGGGAACTGCCATTAAGGGCGGCCTGACTGAGAATCTGCTTTCCTCTATCAGTGTGGGAGACCAGATCTCCGTGATGTCCTGGTCCAACGGCATCCGCTACACGGCGACCATCAGTGATATCTCCCCGTATCCGGATTCCAGCGGCATGTTTGACACGGGAATGTCCTATAATAATTCCTTGTATCCGTTTACCGCAATTGTGGACGACGAAGACGCTGAGCTGGAGAACCACGACTGGGTTCAGATCTCAATTGACGCGAACACGCTGTCACAGGATGACGACGCGTTTTATATGATGAAGGCGTTTATTCTGGAGGACGGAAACACCGCCTACGTCTATCTGCGTGGAGAAGACGGCCTGCTGAAGCGGCAGGATGTCAAGCTGGGCAAGCTGTCCGGCGATTCCTATGAGATCCGCTCCGGCGTTGGCGAGGAGGACTGGGTCGCGTTTCCGTACGGCAAAAACGTGAAGGAAGGCGCCCAGACGTACGAAGGATCATTCGAGCAGCTGTACAGTATGTAAATAACCCTGCAGCCGGAAGCGCTCCTACTGCGGGCTCTGTCTGGGGGGATTTTTACAACATTAAACTATAAACAAGTAATTGAGAAACTTCATTCACTGTAGAAATAAAAAGTGAAAGGAATCAACGGGAATGGGAGAAAATATCCGGTTTGCGGTCCAGGGCATCTGGTCGCATAAACTGCGCTCTTTTCTGACCATGCTGGGCGTAATTATTGGAATTGCCTCCATCATCGCGATTGTTTCCACCATCAAGGGAACCAATGACCAGATTATGCAAAATCTGATCGGCGCGGGAAACAACGGGGTGACGGTCTCGCTCCGGCAGGGCGAAGATGAGTATTATATGGATATGGGCAGTCCCGAGGGCGTGCAGCCGGTATCGGAGGAGCAGAAAACCCAGATCCGGGAGCTTGCGGATGTGGTAGATGCTACGTTCTACCTGTCCAGAAGTTATGTGGACGGCGTCTCGTACGGAGACAGAAGCCTCGACAGCGGCAGTGCCAGAGGGATCGACAGCCACTACCTGGACACCTGCGGATATGTCGTCTATCAGGGGCGTGACTTTATCGAGCGGGACTACAAGAATTTCAACAAGGTTCTCCTGCTGGACGAGACAGCCGCGAAGGTACTGTTTTCCGGAGAGGACGCTGTGGGGAAGACGCTGGAAGTCCGGGGGGAGCCGTTTGTGGTGGTGGGCCTGATCCGCAAGTCCGACAATTTCCAGCCGGTGATCAATTCATTTGAGGATTATCTGACCTACCATCAGGAGGAGTACGGGACGCTTTATATGCCGGACGCGTGCTGGCCGATCCTGTTCGGATTTGACGAGCCTGAAAACTGCGTCGCCCGGGCGGAGCGGACGGAAGACATGAGCCATGTCGGCAAAGAGGTGGCGGAGATCATGAATCTCTCCATAACCGACACCAGCGCGCAGATCAGCTACAAGGCAGAGGATCTGCTGGAGCGTGCGAGAAACCAGCAGGAGCTCGCGAACAGCACGAACAATCTGCTGATCTGGATCGCGAGCATCGCGCTGCTGGTCGGCGGAATCGGCGTCATGAACATCATGCTGGTATCCGTCACGGAAAGAACGAGTGAAATCGGCCTGAAAAAGGCGCTCGGCGCGCGCAAACGCAGGATTCTGGCGCAGTTTCTGACGGAATCAGCCGTGCTGACAAGTATCGGAGGAATCCTGGGCGTGATTGCCGGCATCATACTGGCGCAGGTCATCTCGAAAATGAGTGAGACACCCGTTGCGATCAGTATCCCAGCAATCATCATCGGCGTCGTATTCTCCATGCTGATCGGAATTATCTTTGGGCTGCTGCCGTCCTATAAGGCGGCAAACCTCGACCCGATTGAGGCGCTGCGAAGAGAGTAAAAGATATCTTCAGGCAAGAAACCGGGCGTGCCAGTCTTTTTGCGCCCATCGGGCATTTTGCCCGGAAAATCAGTTTCAAAAAAACTGCCGCGTAACATGCGCAAATGCATGCCGCGGCAGTTTTTTACGATAGAAAACATATTTGTTCCAGAGCCTTCCCATCATACAGAGAAGACACGGGTTCAACGATCTTCGGGAACCTTAACGGTGGCTCTTTACTCCTCAGCTGGCGCATCTTCAGCCGGCGCATCTTCAGCCGGCGCGTCCTCGGCCGGAGCGTCTTCAGCCGGCGCATCCTCAGCTGGCGCGTCCTCTGTGGTGTCTGCCGCGCCTTCTTCCGGCTCGAAGATATCGTCCTCATCTTCAAAGATATCAGCTTCTTCCGGCTCCTCTTCTACAACCACGCCGAGGTGATTGCCGCATTTTGCGCAGTATTCATCATCGTTCGGGACATCTGCGCCGCAGGTCGGACAGGGGCGCACCCGCCGGAGCACCTGACGCTGTGCCTGATAGTCCTCGAGAACAGCCTCTGTGCGGGTGATTTTCTCGAACAGTTCTGCGTATTCCTCAGGAACCGCGTCCTGCTGATTCTGATACAGCTGCTGGCCGAGCTGTGCGTAAATACCTGTCAGCTCGCGCTTTGTGGCTTCAATCTTTGCGGTGAGAGATACCGTGCTGCCGAGATTCTTTGTCTTTTTTGCGGCGACATTTCCAATATCTGACAGTCTCTTTCCGAGTGATTCAAACATAATGTTTCCTCCTGAATTAATTTCAGCATTGCCAACAGATAGTTGCTAATAAAAATCTTTTCTGTATCATAGCACATTTTTGCGGAAAAGTGCCCTGGAAAAGACCAAAATTCAGGAATATTTCACAAGTCGGTTTTTGGCGCAGGATTCCTGTGAGGATTCCTGTGATCCGCGGTCCGGCTTGCAATTTAATCCGCCGCAAAGTAAACTGTAGCAGAGGAGGAATACGAAATGGAACGGGAAAAAGTAATTATTCGCACAAGCGTGATCGGAATCATCGCAAATGTTCTTCTGGCCGGGTTCAAGGCTATAATCGGTCTGATGGCAAACTCTATCTCCATCGTGCTGGACGCAGTCAATAACCTGAGCGACGCACTCTCCTCAGTTATTACAATTGTCGGCACAAAGCTCGCCAGAAAAGCGCCTGACAAGAAGCACCCGCTCGGGTATGGCCGGATCGAGTATATTACCGCAGTGATCATTTCGGTGATCGTGCTCTATGCCGGCGTGACGTCCCTGTCGGAATCCATCAAGAAGATCATTCACCCGGAGAAGGCGGATTACTCTGCTGCTTCGCTGATTATTGTCGCGGCGGCAGTCGTCGTGAAGCTGCTCCTCGGCCGCTATGTGAAGGCGACAGGTGAGCGCGTGAACTCAGGGTCACTGATTGCTTCCGGCGAAGACGCAAAGCTGGACTCCATCATCTCTGCCTCGACGCTGGCCGCAGCCATTATCTTTATCGTAAGCGGAGTCAGCCTGGAGGCGTATCTGGGCGCGGTGATCTCCGTGATCATTATCAAATCCGGCGTTGAGATGCTGCGTGACACGCTGAGTCAGATTCTCGGCGAGCGCGTGGAGAGCAGTCTTTCAAAGGAAATCAAGATGACTGTCAGCAGTTTTGAGGGCGTCCAGGGCGCCTATGACCTTCTGCTGCATAATTATGGCCCTGATATGCTTGTCGGGTCTGTCCATATCGAGATTCCAGATACGTGGACCGCGCATCAGATTGACGATCTGACGCGTCAGATCCAGCATAAGGTCTATCGGGATTATCATGTGATTCTGGCCACGGTCGGAATTTATTCCATGAATACAAAAGACGATTTTGCGATGAAGGTCCGCACCGATATTACGGAGCTTGTCATGAGTCACGATCATGTGCTCCAGATGCACGGCTTCTACCTGGATGAGGAGGATAAGCGGATTTCATTTGACATGATCATCGATTTTGCGGCAGATGACCGGAAAGAGATTTACCGTCATGTGGTTGACGAACTGGCAAAAATGTATCCGGATTATCAGATACAGGTTGCGATGGACGTAGACGTGAGTGACTGAGGAAATGCGTATTCGTTCAGGCCTGGTTTCGGGGAATAACTGGACCGAATGTTTGCCTGCCTTTCCGGCAGATCAGGTCAGAAAAGTCTTAGCATAGCCCGTATGGTTCGGTAGGCCGGACAAAGATTGTATGCAGGCAGGCCGGAAAAAGAGTGTAACAGTTGACAAAGTTTTGCGGCGGAAGAGGAGCGTACATGGAACGTAGGGATGAGGGAAAAGAAAATTATACCAGAAAGCTGGCCGGCCGCATCCTTGAGCACACGCGTGAGCAGCTGATCGTCACGATGCCGTACTTCAACCGCGCCATCCTGAAGATGCCGGTGGTGTTTTACCGCAACGGATTTCAGAAGATGAAGCGGCCTGAGGGGTTTGGCACGAATGGGCGCCGGATCATCTGCGACGAGCAGAAGGTCATCGAGTATTTTCAGAGAGA
>JAFVEX010000168.1 GCA_017475785.1 Eubacterium sp.
CTGAAAAGATCGGAGAAACGGAGACTTAGCGTCTGTCAGCGTGCGGGCAATGAGTGGTCGCTTTTCACGAATTGGCCGCGCGCCTACAGACGGTTAGTCTGCGGTTCGATGGTCTTTTCGCGGGCAGACGAGGAAACTGAATTCGTCACCCTGCTGATCCCGACAAACATAAATTTGAGAGAGGTATAGTATGAAGTCTCCTCTGAGATACCAGGCGACGCAGTACGACTGCGGGCCGACAACTATGACGAACGCAATTATGTACTTATTTGAGAGGGAGGAGATCCCGCCGGATCTGGTGCGCCACATCGGGCAGTGTACGCTGGACAGCTATGACCGCGAAGGGCATTGCGGCATGTATGGAACCAGCGGAGCCGCGATCCGGTACTTTGGAAGCTGGCTGAATGAGCTGCGGTACGCGGGGCTTCTGCCGATCCGGAGCAGTTATATCGCAGGACGGGAGGTCTGGTTTGGCGAGGGGAGTGTATTGACAAAGGCTCTCCGCGGCGGCGCGGCTGCCGTGCTTCATGTATTTCACGATGAGGGACATTATATTCTCGTGACGGGAGACAGGCCGGAGGGAATCTACGCATTTGATCCTTATTACAGAGGAAATGAGGTTGGACGTGCGGGTGTGGTGCCCGTGGACGACCGGCCTTTTTCTCATAATATGCTGATCCCGCAGGCTGTTTTGAACGACACCGGCAGGGATTATTATTCTATGGGAGAGTTTGAGGCGCGTGAGGCGCTGATTATTCGCCGTGATGAGATGGAAAATCTTTACATGATATGATACCATTAAAAAGCCGCAAATACCGGATGCGGCCGAAAGTATCCTGCAAGTGTGGAGAGAAGAAATGTGTGAACTCTTTGGAATCAATTCAAATCATGATGTAGAACCAAATGCGTGGCTGCGGGAGTTTTTTACCCACAGTGACAAAAATCCGCACGGCTGGGGGATGGCCATGTTTTACGGGAGGGGGGCGGTCGCGCTGGAAAAAGAACCCGTTATGGCATCCCGAAGCCAGTACCTCAAGGAGCGCCTGCGGCAGGGAATCTACGTGTCCACAATGCTGGCGCATGTCCGTGAGGCGACGATCGGCACGATAGATTACAGCAATACCCATCCGTTTGTGAACCGGGATCAGACCGGGCGGTGCTGGACGCTTGCCCACAACGGGACCATTTTTGAAAGCGCCGCGCTTCGCCCTTATGTGTTCCAGCAGGAGGGGGAAACTGACAGTGAGCGGATCCTTTGCTACATCATCGACCAGGTGAACTGGAAAACGTCGACACTTGGGCGTGCGCTTACAGCGAAGGAGCGCTGTGAGCTGATTGACGAAATTATAAAAGTGCTTGCTCCTGGAAATAAAATCAATATGCTGCTGTTTGACGGGGAAATTCTCTATGCGCACACAAATCTGAGAGGAACGCTTTCCTGGTGCGAGATCGAAGGCACCAGGATTTTTGCTACGGTTCCGTTCCACACCGGAACGACGGTGGACTGGGAAAGGATGCCGTTTATGACGCTGTGTGCCTATCACGAGGGAGAGCAGATTTATCAGGGAGAGCCGCACGCGTTCGAATACACAGAGGATCCCGAAAAAATGCGGTATCTGCACATGGCATTTGCGGGATTGTAAAGAGTCCCTGTACAGGGCAGAAATTTACTGGATGAGATGTGGCAAAAACAGATGGGGCAAAAGCAGATGGAGCTTACAAATGAACAGCTTGAGCGCTATGCAAGGCATATTATCCTGAAAGAGATCGGCGCACAAGGGCAGAAAAAGCTGCTGGACGCCAGAGTGTTGATTATCGGCGCGGGAGGGCTCGGCTCTCCGGCTTCCCTGTACCTGGGCGCGGCAGGTGTCGGCACGATCGGCATCGCGGACGCTGATGCGGTCGACCTGACAAATCTGCAGCGGCAGGTGATTCACGCCACGGCGGATATTGGGAAAAACAAGGTAGATTCAGTTAAGGAGACACTGAATGCGCTTAATCCGGATGTGAAGGTGGAAACACATCATCTGTTTGTTTCAGAAGAAAATATCCGTGAATTAATCAGAAACTATGACTTTGTGATCGACGCGACGGACAATTTTCCCTCTAAATTTCTGATCAACGACGCCTGCGTTCAGGAAAAAAAGCCGTTCTGCCACGCGGGAATCTTCCGGTTTCAGGGACAGCTGATGACGGTAATCCCGCAAGAAAGTCCCTGTTACCGCTGCGTATTCGGGGATCCGCCTCCGGAAGACGCAATACCCGCCGGAAAAAAGGCCGGTATTATCGGCGCGATGCCAGGCGTGATCGGCTCGCTCCAGGCGCTGGAGGCAATTAAATATATTACTGGCGCGGGAGAACTTCTGACCGGATATCTGCTGACATTTGACGCGCTGACAATGGAGTTCCGCAAGGTGAAGCTGCCGCCGCGCCGGGGCGGCTGTGCAGTGTGCGCGGATGATGCATTTACAGGGAAAACGCAGGAAACTGAATAGAGCGATTCATTTTGCTGCAGGGAAGAACTTGGGAGAAATCAGACATGGATTTGATTACATTCAGGGAAAAACTGAAGACGAATATGATCCTGATGGACGGGGCGATGGGTACTTATTATGAAAAACTGTACCCCGGGCAGGGCATCGCGGAGAAAGCGAACCTCCTGTTTCCGGATCGGATCGGGAAAATACACAGGGAGTACCTGGATGCAGGGGCGGAGGTGATCCGCACCAATACATTTGCGGTCAACCACATGATTTTTTCTGATGAGGAGATCCCGAAAGCCATAAAAGCTGCCTGTGAGCAGGCACGGATAGCGGTGGAGGAATCGGGCCGCGAAGCTCTGGCCGCGGGGTCGATCGGACCGATCCGGGAGGACGCGGAAGACGGCGGCATGAGGGTTATGACCCAGTATCACCAGATCGTGAACCTGATGCTGGAGCAGGGAATCCGCTTGTTTGTTCTTGAGACATTTTCGGAGCCGGCCGCCCCGGCGGAGATAGCGAAATTTATCAAGCTGCAGAGCCGGGTTATGCAGGAAGACGTGTATGTGCAGGTGCAGTATGCGCTGAATCGCGCCGGGTATACGCAGGCGGGATTCGGCATGCGAGGGCTCCTCAGGGAAGCGGAAAAGAACCCGTATATTGACGGAGCAGGCTTCAACTGCGGAATCGGCGGAACTCATATGTACAGACTGCTGTCAGATTTTTCATTTGACCAGCAGATGACGCTGAGTATTCTGCCGAATGCGGGGTATGAGTATCATTTGCGCGGACATCAGGTGTTTCGGGAGGATCCGGAGTACTTCTGCGAGCAGATGCAGAGGATCTTCACACTTGGCGTGAATATCACCGGCGGGTGTTGCGGAACCACGCCGGAATATACCCGGCTTCTGAGAAGAATAATCGATGAGGATCCGCGGCCGCGCGCAAAGCGGATCATGGCTGAGACAGCAGTCCCGGCCGGGCAGAAGTCCAGGACGGTTCCGGAGACAGCTGCAGAAGCAGAATATAATCCGAATGAATCGCATGTATTGAAACCCGGCCTGGGTACAGAGACAGATGAGAGGACAGTGCCGCGCAAAAAGACGAGGGCAGACCGCAAGAAGACTTTATCGGAGAAGCTTGCAGGCGGTGAAAAGGTCTGCGCCGTCGAAATTGACGCGCCCTTCGACCATCACGCAGAGCGTTTTCTGGCAGCCGCGGATATACTGCGTGGATACGGAACGGATCTCGTGACCATTTCTGATTCGCCGATGGGACGCGCGAGGGCAGAGTCACTTCAGATGAGTATTTTGCTGGAATCCAGTACCGGCCTGACAGCCATGCCGCACATCTGCGGCCGCGACCGGAATCTGATCGGGCTTCGGTCCGCGATCCTCGGCGGATATATTAATGGAATCCGCAATTATCTTCTGATCACAGGTGATCCGGTGCCCAGGGCGGACAGGAATATCATTACCTCTGTCTTTGATGTCAATTCGATCCGCCTGATGGAATATGTCAGGCAGATGAATGAGGAGTTGTTTGAGGACGACCCGGTCGTCTACGGCGGCGCGCTGAATTACGCGGGAGCGAACCCTGAGGGGATCGCGAAGAGGATGCGGCGGAAGATGGAAGCGGGATGCAGCTTTTTTCTCACGCAGCCGGTCTATTCCGCGCAGGATATGGAGCGGGTGCGGCTGCTCCGGGAGATGACGGGCGCGCGGATTCTGGTGGGAATTATGCCGCTCGTGAGTTACAGGAACGCCCGGTTTATGCAGAATGAGATGCCGGGAATCAATGTCCCGGATGAAATTGTCGCGCGCTACACGCCGGACATGTCAAGAGAGGAGGCAGAGGCTGCCGCAGTGGAAATCGGGATCGAGATTGGCCGGCGTGTAGAGAACTGGGCAGATGGGTATTACTTTATGACGCCGTTCAACAGGGCAGAACTGGTCGGGAAAATTATTGAGGCATTAAGGAA
Organism: Eubacterium sp.; assembly: GCA_017475785.1. The sequence goes on from JAFVEX010000168.1 coordinate 4,462, forward strand.
CCGGGATTGAACCGGTTCCTTTTTTAGGGAAAAACCCCAGTTTATTCGACCTCAGTTCTTAGTACTGAAACCCGCTGTTTTCTCCGAGCGGCCGCTCGAGCAGCTCAGGGTTGGCAAAAATGTGCCTGATCAGCTTCAGGCTTTTGGCAAAATAGAAGCCGTCAGCGATGCGCTCGTCCAGTGTCGCGCCGATGTCCACAATGTCGCGGATTTGTTTTGTGCCGTCCGGCATGATCACTTCTTCTTTATGAAGGGTGCCGATCGTGATCATGATGCTGTTGGTGCCGTAATTGTTCAGGTGGTGGTAGACGGAAGGGCACTGGATGGAGCCGAGATTGCTGCAGAGAATGGTTGTATAATTCGGATCGCCGTCGGTCAGTGCCCTGGGATTGACGCCCCAGAAATCCAGCCATCGGATGATGCGGATTGCCACGATCAGAATTGGCCGGGGCAGGGCGGCGAATTTGTCCAGAACCTCGTCAATCCCGCCCGTCGCGTGTTCACTCTTTCTGGTTTCCGCCACATCTCCGACAATCTTCCGGCTGATTTCATCAATCGTGTCGGTGTCTTTCGGCACAAGGACCATCAGAGATTCCTCCGCGTGGTCCTCGAAGCGGCGCTTTACGACAAAGCTGAGACTGATCTCGTCCCGCTCATACAGGCGGTACCCCTGAATAAAGCGGTTCATCAGCGGGCGCTCGCGCACCATCCGCGCCATGCCTGTGATGGCGCAGTGGAAGATCGTGGTCTTGTAATCCGGGTGAGAAGCGTTTTTTTCATCGAGCCAGGCAAGAAGCCTGGTCGCGTCGATTTTATCGTGCAGGTAGACCTCGCAGTCCGTCCGCTTCGGAAGCAGATATCCCATGACGGTCTGGAGGCCGGGCGCCTTGACCCATCTGCCGTCTCTGCGGTCGCCCCATTTCCTTTTTCGTTTTTTCTTTTGCATGTTCAAACCTCCCAGATCAGTTTCATGTACCCTCCGGTTTATCCTGTGCAGCAATATCTGCCGCGGCCTCCTCCTCGAGCAGCCGGTAGGCAACTTTGCCAACCAACGTCTTCGGGAGTTCCTCCCGGAATATGATTTCGCGCGGCAGCGCGTAGTGCGCGATATTCTGCCGCAGCGTCTCTATGATTTTTTCCTCCAGTCCGGCAGATGGCGCAAACGGTTTGCGCAGTACGACATAAGCGCGGACACGCTGCATGCGGCGGGGATCCGGTACGCCGATGACGCAGCTGTACGCCACCTCTTCGAGGCTGTCTATGACATTCTCCAGCTGTCCCGGGTAGACATTGTATCCATTCGTGATGATCATCCGCTTGATCCGCTGGTGGAAATACACATAACCGTCGGCGTCCATTTTCCCCAGATCTCCGGTGTAGAGCCACACATTTCCGTCTGCAAGGGTTCGCAGTGTCTGCGCGGTCTCCTGCTCATTGTTAAGGTAGCCCTTCATCACGGTCGGGCCGGTCAGAATGATTTCACCTTCTGTGCCGTCCGGTACGGTATCGTCTGTCCCGGGCTGCACGATTGCGTAGCGCATGTCCGGGAACGGCAGGCCGATGCTGCCTTCCCGGTACGTGTCCTTCGGCGTCAGACAGCTTGCCGTGACGCATTCTGTCAGGCCATAGCCCTCGCGCACCTGGATTGCGGCGTTGTGCTCCTTCAGAAAGTGGTCGATTTTCTTTTTCAGCTCAACAGAGAGCGCGTCTCCGCCGCAGAACATTCCGAGGAGAAAGCTTAAGTCCGCGCGCTCCAGCGCAGGGATGTTCAGCAGCGCGTCGAAAATCGTCGGAACGCCGGCGATAAAATTCGGTTTTTTCTTCAGCAGAATACTGGCGTAGCTTTTGGCGTTAAAGGTCGGCATCAGGATGCAGCATGCCCCGTGAATGAGCACCGTGTGCAGGTTAATCCCAAGGCCAAACCCGTGAAACAGCGGCATACAGCTGAGCATTTTCAGCCCGGTGCGGAATTCCTCCTGAATCGCCTCGCGCGCCTGCATGGCGCAGGCGTTAAAATTCAGATCGGTCAGGCAGATTCCCTTCGGCGTGCCGCTGGTGCCTCCGCTGTAGAGTATGGCAGCCACATGATCCGGGTCGAAGCAGGGTTCCGGCAGAGCAGGCGAAGAGGATTATGTCCCTTTACGAAGGAAGGTTTTCCAGAGCATGGCGTGATCCGTGTTCGGATACTTCAGGTAGTGCCTGCCTGCCTTCGCAAGATACAGCGCCGCCAGATGCGGAGGCAGTTCCTCCTGCATCCGCGCGATCAGGATCGTTACAGGATGATCGGCGGCGGCGACGGCCTGCTCTACCGGCTCCGCGAACAGATCCAGTGTCAGAATCGCCTTGCTTTCGGACAGATTCAGATAGAACGTGATCTCCCGGACAGCCGACTGCGGGTGGATCATATTCGCGGCAGCGCCGATCCGGTTCAGCGCGTAAAAGCAGTCCAGCGCCTGCGGCGTGTTCGGCATGCAGATGGTGACACGGTCATCCCGCGAGATGCCCATCGCCAGAAACGCGCGGGCAGCCCGCTCAATCCTCCTGACAAAGCCGGCGTAACTTGTTTTCCGGCCGTAAAGCTCGTAGGCCGGTTCATCAGGATACCGGCGCGCGATGCGCTCGATCATCTGAAACATGGTAAGAGGCGGGTATTCAAGGTGTGTCCGGACATTTGAGCTCATGGGTAATCTGCCTTCATTTGATGAATATTGTGTCTCTCGGAAAGCGCGGATCTATTCATTTCCCGGCGCCGGGCGGCGCGCGGCGGATGATAGAACAGTTTCTTCTTTAAATAATAACAGTTGAAATCGGCCCGCACAACCGGTTCATGTAAATGAAAGGCCGGGATCGTGCTATTACGGCGCAAAAAACCGAAGTATGACTTGACTTTTCCAACGGATAGCCCTATAATCATAAAACGTGACTGACCCAACAAAGGGGTCAGTGCGTCCTTTTGTGCGCAAAAACAGCGGTTAAGCGGCAAAACCAGGCTTCCCACGGCTTCGGGTTTGCGCGGCACAAGCCGGGTGATTCCGCACAGAAGAACCACAGATTTAATTGCAGCCGCAAGACTAAAACAGGAGGAAATGAACGAATGCCAACATTTAATCAGTTAGTGAGAAAAGGCCGTCAGACTTCTGAAAAGAAGTCCACAGCTCCGGCATTGCAGAGAAGCTTCAACTCTCTGAAGAAGAGATCCGTTGAGATGTCCTCTCCGCAGAAGCGCGGCGTGTGCACAGCGGTCAAGACTGCTACACCGAAGAAGCCGAACTCAGCGCTTCGTAAGATCGCCAGAGTCCGTCTTTCCAACGGAATCGAAGTAACAAGCTATATTCCTGGTGAGGGACACAACCTTCAGGAGCACAGCGTTGTGCTGATCCGCGGCGGCAGGGTCAAGGATCTGCCGGGTACCAGATATCACATCGTGCGCGGCACGATGGATACCGCAGGTGTTGCGAACAGACGTCAGGCACGTTCCAAATACTGCGCAAAGAGACCGAAATCGTA
>JAFVEX010000169.1 GCA_017475785.1 Eubacterium sp.
ATGGGATACCTGATTGACGTGTACCGGGGCAAGTACGAAGCAGAGCAGAATCTGTTCCGGTTCGGGCTGTACGCGTCCTTTTTCCCGCAGATGGTGCAGGGGCCGATCGGCCGTTACGATCAGCTGGCGGCGCAGTTCCGCGAGGCGCATGATTTCGATGTGACGCGCTTCCGGACGGGAATCCTGCGCATGCTCTGGGGATATTTTAAGAAGATGGTTATCGCGGACCGCATGGCAGTCATGGTGACCTCCATCACGTCAGGCTTTGCCGACAACGGGTACACCGGCATCACGATTTTCACGGGCGTTCTGCTGTACGGTATTCAGATGTACGCGGATTTTTCCGGAGGCATGGACATTGTGTTCGGCGCCTCAGATATCTTTGGTATTTCACTGTACGAAAACTTCCGACAGCCGTACATGTCCAGGACCGTGTCCGAGTTCTGGCAGCGCTGGCACATCTCCCTGGGACACTGGATGCGTGATTACGTGTTCTATCCGATCGCGCTGTCGAAGCCGTTCGCGAAAATGCAGAAGAACATGAAAAAGCGGATCGGCAATTACTACGGAAAAGTCATTCCGTCCATGTTTGCTTCATTTATCGTGTTCCTGCTGGTCGGTATCTGGCACGGCGCGGCGTGGCGCTATGTGATTTACGGAACCTATCACGCGATTCTGACCTCGGCGGATACTTTTTTCGAGAAAATCGGCTCGGACAGCCGAAGGCTTTTGCGCATCGACGGAGAGTCCATGAGCTGGAAGCTGTTCCAGATGGCGCGGACACTGGTGTTCGTGACGTTCGGCCGCTATTTCGACTGCACGGACGGCGCGATGGCGAGCTTCCGCATGCTGAAGGCAACGTTTGCGGGATTCAATCCGTGGGTTTTCACGGACGGGACGTTTCTCTCGCTCGGCCTTGAGGGATGGGAGATTTTCTTCCTGATTCTGATGATTGTCCTGCTGGCGATCGTGGATGTGGTCAACGAGCGGGGTATCAGGCTGCGGGATACGTTTGCGGCGCAGGGAATCGTATTCCGGTGGATTGTGTACTTTATCGCGATTTTTATGATCATACGGCTTGGAATCTACGGACCCGGATATAATGCGTCTGATTTCATTTACCAGGGGTTCTGAAAAATTGATTTTATCCATTTCAGTCATTTTTCGCAGGCAATAAGTTCATCAGCTTGTGCAGAGCGTTTGAATATTTCATATAATCCATCCTGACTGACAGTTTCGCAATTGCCTGTATATATGAGATGAGAGGAAGGAGAGATACATGCGGAAATCAGTGCTGGATCTGCTGTGGGAACAGGAGCAGGCGCGGCCGGATCAGACTGCGCTTGCGGATGAATCCGGAGCGGTGACTTACAGAGAATACGCGGAGCATGTGCGCGCAATCGCGCGGTTTCTGATTAAAAACGTTTCTCACGGAACGAGGAAACAGCCTGTCGCGGTCTTAATTGACCGGAACCTTCGCTCAATTGAGGCGTTTCTCGGAGTCGCCTGCAGCGGGAATTTTTATGTCCCGCTCGATCCGTCTCTCCCGGCGTATCGCCTGCAGACGATTATGGGTGAACTGAAGCCAGTCGCCGTGCTGGACGCGACTGACGGCGGCCATGCCTGTGAGATTCCGGCGGTGCCGGTAGCAGAGATCCTCGGCGGCCACGCCTGTGAGATTCCGGCGGTGCCGGCAGCAGAGGTTCTCGACGGTCACGCCTGTGAGATTCCGGCGGTGCCGGTAGCAGAGATTATCGGCGGTCACGCTGTCATGCCGGAGGATTGCGAAGCGGCACAGGACACGTCAGATCTGCGGCAGGTTCTGGAGGGGATCATCGACACAGATCCGCTGTACGCGATTTTCACTTCCGGATCAACCGGCGTCCCGAAGGGCGTGCTGATCGCGCACAGATCCGTTCTGGATCTGGTGCAGTCGTTTGAAGAGGCCTTTGCGTTTCCGGCAGGGAACGTTTTCGGAAATCAGGCGCCGTTTGACTTTGACGTGTCGGTAAAAGATATCTACAACGCGCTTTACTGCGGCGGGACGGTGCAGGTCATTCCAAAGCGGATGTTTGTCATGCCGAAGCTGCTGATCCCATATCTGGCAGAGCGCGGCATTCAGACAATCATCTGGGCGGTCTCTGCAGTGCGGATCGTCGCGGATTTCAAGGCATTGAACGAGGTGGAGACCGGCCAGCCGCTGCAGATCAGAGATGTGATGTTCTCCGGCGAGGTCATGCCGGTGAAGGCGCTGAATTACTGGATGGACAATCTGCCTGGCGCCCGGTACGTCAACCTGTACGGCCCGACAGAGATCACTTGCAACTGCACGTATTACGTTGTGGACCGGCGCTTTGAGCCCGGGGACGCGCTGCCGATCGGCAGAACGCTCCCGAACATGCGCATCTGCCTGATGGATGAGCAGCAGCACAGAATTCATGAGCAGGGGAAAATCGGAGAGATCTGTGTAGAAGGCACGGGTCTGGCGCTCGGGTATTACAACAATCCGGAAAAGACGAAGGAGAGCTTTATCCTGGATCCTGAGACACCTGGTTATCAAAATGTTGTTTACAGGACGGGCGATCTCGGGTACTATGATGAGACAGGGGCACTGATGTTTGCCAACCGGAGCGACTCGCAGATCAAGCACATGGGGCACCGCATTGAGCTTGGAGAAGTCGAGGCGGCTCTGAACGCGATCGACTTTGTCACCATCGCTTGCTGCATTTACGACGCGGAGCGCGAAAAGATTATCTGCGTATTCCAGTCGGAAACAGGGGACAAGAAGCAGATCGTGGGAGAACTGGCAAAAATGCTGCCCAAGTACATGTGGCCGAACCGGTACCTGAAGTACGACCAGATTCCGATGAATTCACATGGCAAAATTGACCGCGCGCTGCTGAAACAGGAACTCCTGAAGAAGTGACGTATCTGAAGAAGAAAAAAGAAAAGGAGAACAAGCATGGATGAAGTAATGGAAATCCTCGAGGAAGCCCGTCCAGACGTTGATTTTTCGAAGGAAAAAAAGCTGATCGATGATGAGATTCTCGATTCGTTCGACATCATCTCGATCGTCGGCGAGCTCAACGACGCGTTTGATATCGAGATTAACGTAAATG
>JAFVEX010000170.1 GCA_017475785.1 Eubacterium sp.
AAATCCTGAAGGGCTTCAATCTTGAGGTCAATAAGGGCGAGACGCACGTCATCATGGGGCCGAACGGCGCCGGCAAGTCTACCTTCGGCAACGCGCTGATGGGCAATCCGCACTATGAGGTGACGTCTGGTGAAATCACATTCAACGGAAAGAATCTTATGGATCTGGCGGTCAATGAGCGTGCCGCGGAAGGACTGTTTATGTCGTTCCAGAACCCGCTGGAGGTGCCGGGTATCTCGCTGTCCAACTTCATCCGGAGCGCGCTCGAGCAGCGAAGCGGCAAGCGGATCCGGCTCTGGGATTTCCGCAAGGAGATGAAAAAGGCGCTGAGCGTGCTGCAGATGGATCAGTCCTACGCAGACCGCGACCTGAATGTCGGGTTCTCCGGAGGCGAAAAGAAAAAAGCTGAGATCCTGCAGCTTCTGATGCTCAAGCCGACGCTTGCGATCCTTGACGAGACGGATTCCGGCCTTGATGTTGACGCGGTCCGCACAGTTTCTGCAGGAATCGAGCATTTCCAGGCAGACAAGGATTCTGCGCTGATTATCATCACACACAGCACGGGAATTCTTTCTTCCCTGCACGTCGACGCGACCCACATTCTGGTGGACGGACAGATCGTTGCCTCCGGCGGCGCGTCCCTCGTCGATGAAATCAATCAGAACGGATTCGCGAAATACGACACAGCAGACGTCGCGGCAGAGGACTGATGTCTGCCGCAGATATGCCAGAGAGAACGTTACGGAGCAGATCAATGAGTGAAAATACAAAGCAGGTAAATCCGGGAAAAACATATGTGGACGATATTGACCGTTCCATGTATGATTTCCGGTTTGAGGAAAAGGACGTCTACCGGGTGGACGAGGGTCTCACGCCGGCGATCGTCACAAAAATTTCCGAGGAGAAAAAGGATCCGGAGTGGATGCGGGAATTCCGCCTGAAATCTCTGGAAATCTATAACCGCAAGGAGATTCCCAACTGGGGACCTTCTATTGACGGGCTGAACATGGACAACATCGTCACCTATGTCCGTCCGAATACGAAGATGCACGCGGAGTGGGATGAGGTTCCCGATGACATCAAGGAGACCTTTGAGCGTCTCGGAATCCCGCAGGCGGAGCGGAAGTCGCTGGCCGGCGTCGGCGCGCAGTACGACTCGGAGCTGGTTTATCACAATGTCAAGGAAGAAGTGGCCGCACAGGGCGTCATCTACACAGATCTGGAGAGCGCGCTCCACGGGGAGTACGCGGAGATGATCCGGAAGCATTTCATGAAGCTCGTGCCGCCGACGGATCACAAATTTGCCGCGCTGCACGGGGCTGTATGGTCGGGCGGCTCCTTCGTGTATGTCCCGCCGGGCGTCTCGGTGGAGATTCCGCTGCAGTCCTATTTCCGGCTGAACGCGCCGGGCGCGGGCCAGTTTGAGCACACGCTGATCCTTGTGGACGAAGGGGCGTATCTGCACTTCATCGAGGGGTGTTCAGCACCAAAATATAACATCGCGAATCTCCACGCCGGCTGCGTGGAGCTGTATGTCGGCAAAAACGC
>JAFVEX010000171.1 GCA_017475785.1 Eubacterium sp.
CTGAAAAGATCGGAGAAACGGAGACTTAGCGTCTGTCAGCGTGCGGGCAATGAGTGGTCGCTTTTCACGAATTGGCCGCGCGCCTACAGACGGTTAGTCTGCGGTTCGATGGTCTTTTCGCGGGCAGACGAGGAAACTGAAATTCGTCTTAATATGCCGTCCCGACAAACATAAATTTGCAATTCCCCAGGGCGCCGATTATAATGAAACACATGAGTACAAAAATTCGATCCCTAATCGACCGTCTTGACGGAGAACACAAACTGACCCGCGAGGAATACGAGACAATTCTGAACGGATGGGAACCGGCAGACGCGGCGTACGCTGCCGCGAAGGCCGTGATCTGGCGGCAGATGTGGTTTCAGAACAAAGTGTATGTCCGCGGACTGATTGAGTTCACAAACCATTGCAGAAATAACTGCTATTATTGCGGGATCCGCAGGGGAAATCAGGCTGTCGCGCGGTATCGCCTGACCATGGATGAAATCCTGGCGTGCTGTGAAGAAGGGCACGCGCTGGGATTCCGGACATTTGTCCTGCAGGGCGGGGAAGACGTGTATTTTACAGATGACCGCATGTGTGAGATCGTCGCGGAAATCCGCCGCAGGTATCCTGACTGTGCCATCACATTGTCGCTGGGCGAGCGGAGCGCCGGGAGCTATCAGGCACTGTATGATGCCGGCGCAGACCGGTATCTGCTGCGACATGAAACCGCGGATGAGGCGCATTACAGAACGCTTCACCCTGCGGAGATGTCGTTTGAGCACAGAATGGAATGCCTGAAGGAACTGCGCCGCATCGGTTATCAGGTTGGCTGCGGCTTCATGGTTGGCAGTCCGGGACAGACAAATGGGCATCTGGCTGAGGATCTGTACTTTGTGCAGGAATTTTCGCCGGAAATGTGCGGAATCGGGCCATTTATTCCCCATCATGAAACACCTTACGCGTCAGAACCCGCTGGCAGCTTTGAGCTGACGCTGTTTCTGCTCTCACTCCTGCGGCTGGCAAAACCAAAGCTCCTGCTTCCGTCTACGACTGCGCTTGGAACCATCGATCCAAGAGGACGTGAGCGCGGCATTCTCGCGGGCGCGAATGTCGTTATGCCGAACCTCTCGCCCACAGGCGTCAGGAAGCAGTATGAGCTGTACGACAACAAAATCTGCACTGGAGATGAGTCAGCACAATGCCGCGACTGCCTCGAGACACGGATGGCATCCATCGGGTGTGAGGTCGTGACAGACAGAGGAGACGCGCCGGATATTCATGCAGGCGAACCTTGATGAATTCCGGGAACAGAAAATGCGTCAAACGCTATCTGTCAGCTTAATCCGCTTTCGCAGGTCAGATCTGCAGACACTGGCCGGAGAGGCAGGGTTAGTCTTGACAAAAATTGCTTCGCGGGATATGCTTCGAATATAGCTAATGCGCTGTAATCAGAACGAATCAGAACAGCGTTATCAATATCTGCGGAAAGAATTTCTGACCGCTGATATAAACAGAATCGGCCACTCTGAAGGCAAGGACGTTCCGAGCTGAAGATGGAAGAAAGCACAGGAACTGGCGAAAACAGTTCTTGATTTTGGCTGGCATGCGGTTTATTCGGAACCGATGCCTCGCGTTTGCTGTATTATCATCTTCTCTGCCGTCCGGCAGAGATTTTTTTGTATGATAGGAAAGTACTCTGTTCCAGAGTATTTCCTATCATACAAAAGCCTCCGGCGGCGCATGACGTCCAGTGGACGTCTGTTTCTGCGCCGACCGAAGCGAAGCGGAGACATGCGCACGCTGCTGTAAGGAAGATGTCACCTGTCGGTGACCAGCAGCGGTCCTCGTTCCACTTCGGTTCGCCCTAAACGTTCGTCCAATGGACGAGCAGGGCACGCGCAAAGTCCTGCTGCGCTCCCCTCATGCGTGAGGGGATGGGGGAGCTGAAGTCCGCTTGCGGACTTTGTTACTCTTTATCCAAGGAGATAGAACAGAATGGAAACACGTGTAGCGGTGATCGGAATTGTTGTAAAAGATAGAGACTCCACTGGCAGGCTGAATGCTCTCCTGCATGAGTACGGTACGTATATCATCGGGCGCATGGGCATTCCCTACAAGGAACGTGGCATCAATATTGTCTCGATAGCGATCGACGCGCCGGGCGACGTGATCTCCGCCCTCACTGGCAAGATCGGAAAACTGCCCGGTATTACTGTGAAAACGGCATACGCGCCGATGTAGTACATCGTATCTTAAATAACTGGATCGAATGCCTGCCTGCTTATCCCGATAGCACGTACCTGAAAGTCTCGACGTAGCCCGCTACGCCTGCGTTTTCAGGCACGCACTCTCGGGCAAGCATTCTACGCGTTAGGCCAGTTATTTCGTGAACGCTGTACTAGAAATAATCTGATTTCAAATAAGAATACAAGTATACACAAATTAAGCACAAGGAAAGGAAGAGGAAACATGGCAGCTTACAATGTAAAGTCGATGATCGCGGATGAGTTTATTTCGCACGAGGAAATTCTGGAGACTCTCGCGTATGCGGAGGCAAACAAAAATAATGTGGAACTGATCCGGCAGATCATGGAGAAGGCGAAGCCGGTGCGCAAAGGTTCGGAGACAACCTGCGCGGGTCTGACCCACAGAGAAGCCGCCGTGCTGCTTGCCTGCGATATTCCGGAGATCGTTGAAGAAATGTATCAGCTGGCAGAGGAGATCAAGCTGGCGTTTTATGGAAATCGTATCGTCCTGTTTGCCCCGCTTTATCTGTCAAATTATTGTGTCAACGGATGTCTTTACTGTCCGTATCACATGAAGAATAAGAATATTCCGCGCAAAAAGCTGACGCAGGATGAGGTTCGCGCGGAGGTTATCGCACTGCAGGATATGGGACATAAGCGCCTGGCAATCGAGGCAGGTGAGCATCCGACCGAGAATCCGATCGAATACATTCTGGAATGTATTGATACGATTTACAGCATCAAGCACAAAAACGGCGCAATCCGGCGCGTAAACGTAAATATTGCCGCGACGACAGTTGAAAACTACCGGAAACTCAAGGACGCGGGCATCGGGACATACATTTTGTTCCAGGAAACCTACCACCGCGAAAACTATGAGTACCTGCATCCGACAGGACCGAAGAGCGACTACGCTTACCACACAGAGGCGATGGACCGCGCGATGATCGGCGGCATCGACGACGTCGGTCTCGGCGTGCTGTTCGGCCTGGATCAGTACATGTATGAATTTGTCGGGCTGCTGATGCACGCAGAGCATCTGGAGGCGGTTCACGGCGTCGGCCCGCACACCATCAGTGTGCCCCGCGTCAAGCCGGCGGACGATATCGATCCGACGGATTTCGACAACAGCCTGACAGACGAGCTCTTTACAAAGCTGATCGCCTGTATCAGAATCGCAGTGCCGTACACTGGTATGATTATTTCAACCCGCGAGAGCGAAGCAGTCCGCAAAAAAGCACTGTCGCTGGGCATTTCCCAGATCAGCGGCGCGTCCCGCACATCAGTTGGCGGCTACACAGAGGAAGAACGCCCGCACGACACAGAGCAGTTCGATGTATCCGACCAGCGCTCTCTTGACGAGGTTATCAAATGGCTGATGGATATGGGATACATCCCGTCCTTCTGCACAGCCTGCTACAGAGAAGGCCGCACCGGAGACCGCTTCATGAGCCTCTGCAAGACCGGCCAGATCCAGAACTGCTGCCATCCAAACGCGCTGATGACGCTCAGTGAGTTCCTGTCCGATTACGCGTCCGAAGAAACACGTGAGGTCGGCATGAAACTGATTGAAAAGGAACTGGAGGCAATTCCAAAAGAGAATGTGCGGAAAATCGCGCGGGAACATATCTTCGATATCACACATTCGAACAAAAGAGATTTTTATTTCTAAACTGGAATGACAGGGGACGGTTCTCTGTCAGCTCAGAATGACAAAGGGACGGTTCTCTGTCACACCGTCACGGAAGGAGAGAGTATGAGTCTTCAGGCGCAGCCTTCTGCGGAGCGCGTCCACATCGCCTTTTTCGGTGTGAGAAACGCGGGAAAATCAAGTGTTGTGAATGCTGTTACCGGTCAGGATTTGTCCGTTGTCTCGGATGTCGGCGGCACGACGACAGATCCGGTGCAGAAATCGATGGAGCTGCTCCCGCTGGGGCCTGTAGTGATTATCGATACGCCGGGAATCGACGATGTCGGAGCGCTGGGAGAGCAGCGCGTGCTGCGTGCGCGCAAGGTGCTGCGTAAGACGGATATTGCCGTCCTGGTCGTATCGGCTGAGACCGGCATGCAGACGCCGGATCGTGAACTGATCGGCCTGTTCCGCGAGCGTGAACTGCCGTATGTGGTCGTTTTTAATAAAATAGATCTGGCAGCCCTGCCAGACGAACAGGCGGCCCGTGAGCCCGGCATTTTCCGGGTAAGTGCCCTGACGGGCGAGGGAATACATGAGCTGAAGGAAGCACTCGGCAGGCTTGCGCCTGCGGCGAAGCCGCAGCGTGTGCTGGTGGAAGATCTGGCAAAAGCCGGTGACCTGGTGATTCTTGTGACGCCCATTGACACCGCCGCGCCGAAAGGCAGGCTGATCCTGCCGCAGCAGATGGTTCTGCGCGGCCTTTTGGATATCGGTGCCATTCCCGTGGTCTGCAGAGAATCGGAATACCCGGAAGCCCTGAAATCGCTGGGAAAGCAGCCGCGTCTCGTCATCACGGATTCTCAGGTCTTCAAAAAAATAGATCAGGAGACTCCGGAAGACATCCCGCTGACGTCTTTTTCCATTTTGATGGCGCGCTACAAGGGAACTTTGCAGGATGCTGTCCGCGGCGCGCGCGAGCTGGATCACATCTGGGACGGGGATGTCATTCTGATCTCTGAAGGCTGTACGCATCACCGCCAGTGCGATGATATCGGCACGGTCAAGATGCCCGCCTGGATCCGCCAGTACACGGGAAAACAGCCGGAATTCCGCTTCACGTCCGGAGGCGAATTTCCGCTGGATCTGGAGGGAATCCGCCTTATTGTCCACTGCGGCGGCTGCATGCTGAATGAAAAAGAGATGCGCTCCCGCGCGAAAGAAGCCCGCGCGGCCGGAGTCCCCATGACGAATTACGGAACAGCTATTGCGAAAATCCATGGAATTCTGGACAGAAGTGTTGAACCTGTGTGCCTGTAAGTGGTAAGGTATCTGTATATCAGGCAATTGCCAGGTACCAGGTCTGTTGAATAACAGCCAGGCTGCAAAAAGGAGGTTTTTATGGTACGGAAAGAGCAGTATGAAATCAGAGAAGGTCTCGGCGGCGGCACCGGCATCGGAAAAGCATATGTCTATGACATCGTCAAAAAAGAAGATCTGTACGGGCACGGCCGTTTTTACGCAAAAATCGTCCTTCCGCCCGGATCCAGTATCGGCTGGCATCAGCATGTGCATGAGACAGAGCCGTATTATATCCTGTCCGGTGAGGGCGATTTTAAGGATATGGACGGTGTGACCCGCGTGACGGCAGGCGATATCTGTACGATTCTGCCGGGCGAATATCACAGCATGATCAATAATGGAGATGAAGATCTGGTCTTCATCGCGCTGATTTACAACGACTGATCCGGGCGCGCGCTGGTGCGCATGCCGGGTGCGCGTGCTTACGTCGATGCCGGGTGCGCTGACATCGATGCCGGCTGCGCGTACTGACGTCGATGCCGGAGCGCGCGGTGCAGGTACGCAAGGGATGTGGTTCTGATGCGTCACTACATTTTTCATATAGACGTCAACTCGGCGTTTCTGTCCTGGTCTGCGCTTCAGAAACTGAAGGAGGATCCGGATTCTGTCGACCTGCGTACAATTCCGTCCGCGGTCGGCGGAGATGTCGAGACGCGCCATGGCATCATCACGGCAAAATCCATTCCGGCAAAGAAATACGGTGTCCAGACGGCCGAGCCAGTCGGCAAGGCCCTCCAGAAATGTCCGCAGCTGGTTCTGGTGAAGGGAGATTTTCAACTGTACCGGGCCTGCTCGCGCGCATTTATCGACGTGCTGCATGAGTACACAGATCAGGTGGAAAAAGTGTCCATTGATGAGGCTTATCTCGATCCGACGGGGCTGGAACATCTGCTGGATGCGGAGAATCCGTATCCTCATCCTTATCCCTATCCTTTAAACCTCGCATACCACATCAAGGATACGGTCTACGCCCGCCTGGGCTTTACCGTCAACGTAGGGGTCTCCACGAACCGCCTTCTGGCGAAAATGGCGAGCGACTTCACGAAGCCAAATCGCGTGCACACGCTGTTTCCTGAGGAGATCCCGCAGAAGATGTGGCCGCTTCCGCTCGGCGAGCTGCATGGCTGCGGCCGGGCGACTGCGGAAAAGCTCGCCCGCGTCGGGATCCGGACCATCGGTGACGCGGCGCACACGGATCTGAAGATCCTGCAGTCGCTTCTGGGCGAAAAGGGCGGCAGCCATCTGCACCGCAGTGCCAACGGCATCAGCCGGGCGGTTGTGCAGACAGAGCGGGATGAGGCAAAAAGCTACTCAAACGAAACGACGACGCCATTTGATATCACAGACGACAATTATGAAAAGGCAGCGCTTCCGATCGTCCAGCACCTCTCTGAAAAAGTCGCGAGCCGCATGCAGCGGGACGGGATTTATGCCGGAACCATCGATGTCAGCGTAAAAACAGACTCGTTCCAGCGGCGTTCCCGCCAGAGACGGCTGAAATCCTCGACGAATGATCAGGAGGAAATCTTCCGGGAAGCCGTACAGCTGATGGAGGAACTTCTGCGGGGACCAAAAGGCCTGTTCGCGGCAGGACATCATGTGCGCCTGATCGGCGTCGGCGGATCCAATCTCGACCACGGCGAATTCCGCCAGATCGGCCTGTTTGAGGCGCTGGAGCAGATGCAGACGCCCGAAGATCCGGCACAGGAGGAAAAAAAGGCGCGCCTCGCGAAGATGCAGGCGCAGATCGAAAAACGCTTCGGCAAAGAAATTCTGAAAAAAGGATTGAAATAATACAAACAGCGTGATATTATGGTAAAACAACATAATACAGCGCTGTTTTTATGTTTCCGACAGTTTTACACAATCACTGTGTTTTTATGGTTGCATACCCGGTAGGCGGATAGCCGGAAAAGGGATCTGCAAAAGCCAGAAAAGCCAGGCAGAAAAAAGGAGGAAACATATGGCAACTTCAATTCAGGACATCAGATTTTTCATTCAAAAATATGGATTTAAGCTGCAGGAACTTGAGGAAATCACAGGAATTCCGGCAGATGCGATCAGAAAACAGCTGGAGGCGGCAGGCTCCTGGGACGGCCAGTACATGGGCGATGCCTGCGCTGATCTGGTCTGCGAGGAGGCGCTTGCGTACGGAAGTGACAAAAGCAGGCGGTATACGGTGGCCGATTACTACAAGATTCCGGAGGAGCGCCGTGTCGAGCTGATCGATGGTGTGATCTACGATCTTGGCTCGCCGGGACCGATTCATCAGACGGTTCTGACAGAACTTGTTCTGCAGATTGCCCCGTGTGTAAAGAGACATGGTGAGAACTGCCGGCTGTTTTTCGCACCGATGGATGTGCAGCTGAACCGGGACACATTTACGATGGTGCAGCCGGATCTTTTGATTATTTGCAGCGACGATATCCTCCGCAGCCGGTGTATTTACGGGGCGCCAGACTTCATCGCGGAGATTGTGTCCCCGTCAAACAGACGGCACGATACGGTCAGAAAGCTGGCGAAATACCGGAGTGCCGGTGTCCGGGAGTACTGGGTCATCGATCCGTACGAAAAGAGGATTCTCGTCTATCTGTTCGGTGAAGAGGAAAAGGTGACAATCTTCCCGATGGACGCGGTGGTGCCGGTCACGATCTCAAAAGGCGCGTGTAAAGTGGATTTTGGCACGATTCGCCGTGAGATAGAGCCACTGTATGATCTGCCGCCAATTATCGAGCCAGATGATCAATTATAATAAATATCACGGGGCGTAAGCCGGGCGGAACGCAAGTATTTCAATTTACCCGCATTTGGTTCTGCGCTATAATTACATATGGCGACCAAATCAAAAAATACGGCAATCCACATCTGGTTTGATGAATGATTCGCCGCGCTGACAAGGCGATCTGCCTGCGCGGCGCGGCTGCCGGTCATGACAGTGCGGGGTAGAGTTTGGCATGGTAGGAATTGGAATTGATACCGGCGGTACATGCACGGACGCGGTGATTTACGATCTGGAGGAGAAGCAGATCCTCGCCTCAGCGAAGACGCAGACGACGAAGGAAGATCTGAAAATCGGTATTGAAAAGGTTCTGCAGGGGCTGCCTCAGGAGCTGCTGGGGCAGTGCCGGCAGATTGCGCTGTCGACGACGCTTGCCACGAATGCCTGTGTAGAAAACAAGGGCGGCCACGGCAAGCTTATTTTGCTGGGCGTAAACGAAAAAGTCTTCCGCGAGACGCACGCCTCGTACGGGATCCAGAACGCGGACGATGTCCTGCTGGTGCCATGTACGATCACACAGACGGCGGAGAACTGTGTCGCGCCTGACTGGGACGCCTTTTGCCAGAAATTACCTGAATTTCTGGAAAGCTGCGACTGTGTCAGCATCGTGCAGCTGTTCTCCGCGGACTACATGGGCGCGTACGAAAAAAAGGCCGCGGAGATCATCACGGAGCAGTTCGGACTGCCGGTGATACTCGGCAACACACTGTTTCCGGACCGCAACGCGATCCGGAGGGGATCGGGCGCACTGCTGAACGCAAGGCTGATTCCTGTCTTGCAGGAGTTCCTGACAGCAATCAAGGAGGTGTTCGCGCGGCGCGGCATGAATCTGCCGATCGCGATCATCCGCAGCGACGGTTCTCAGATGTCAGAAAAGTTCGCGGCGGGCAGGCCGGTCGAGACGCTCCTGTGCGGACCGGCCGCCAGCGTCATCGGCGCCGCGGAGCTGTCGATGGCTCCCGGGCAGGGAAGTTCTGGAGCAGCGGAACAGGCGACAGACACCGGGAAGGAAAATCTTCCAGGCGAATTCAATTTCGACGCCATGATCGTCGACATGGGCGGCACCACCACAGACATCGCCATCATCAAAAACGGACTGCCAAAGAGATCGGAAAACGGCATCCGTGTCGGCGCGTGGAAGACATTCGTCAAGGGACTGTACGTCGACACGTTCGGCTTGGGCGGCGACACCGCGATTCACTATGACAGCGGCGGAAGGTTGTATCTGGAAAACTACCGGGTCATACCGCTTTGCAGCCTCGCGAGCAGGTTTCCGCAGGTCGGGAAGAAGCTGCGGGAGCTGGACATCACCGGCCGCTTCCATACCTATTATCTGCATGAATTCTTTGTGCTGATGAAGGATCCTCAGACGCGATGGCCCGTCGGGCAGGCCGTATCTGCCGGACAGATGCCATCCGACATGCAGGAGCCAGCCGTCGGGCAGGCCGTAACTGCCGGCCAGAACATAGATTCCATGTACTCAGATGAAGAATACCGTCTCTGCGAGATCCTGCGCGAAGGACCGCTGTCGCTGGAGCAGGCAGCGGAAGCCCTCGGGCGGGACATCTACACGATGATTTCGACAGAGACCCTGGAGCGGGACGGCATCATCATGCGCGCAGGTCTGACGCCGACAGATATCATGCACATCCGAGGGGAATACACCGCGTTCAGCCGGGAGGCATCCGGACACGCTGCCGCGTTCGTGGCGCGTTCAGCCAGGATCAAAACGACAGAAGACCTCTGCGGCATGGTTTATGACCTCATTGAAGAGAGGCTGTACAAAAATATCCTGCGCATTCTTCTGACCTCGGAGTTTCCGGATTACTATGAGCGGGATCCGGATGAGCAGCTGGAGGCACTGGTCGACATCAACTACAAGATGGCGAAGAACGGCACCGCGGAGCAGGCGTTTTTCGCGCCGGTCTTCCGTCTGCGGGCAAAGCTGGTGGGTGTGGGCGCGCCGACGCACGTATTCCTGCCGCGCGTCGCGGCACTGCTGCGGACAGAGGCAGTCATTCCCGCGTACGCGGCCGTCGCGAACGCAGTAGGCGCAATTGCCGGAAAAGTCATTGCAGTCGTAAAAATTGAAATTCTTCCATACAGCGGTGAAGAAATGTCCGGATACGAAGTCAGGGCGATTGATGAGCGGCAGATCTTTGAGACCTATGAGGAAGCCCTTTCGTTTGCGAAAGAATCAGGCAGCCGGACAGCAAAGGCACGCGCCGCGGAGCAGGGCGCCGGCGGCCAGATCACGGTTACGTATGAGGTGTCCAGAAAAGTAGCGAAGGTCGATATCG
Organism: Eubacterium sp.; assembly: GCA_017475785.1. Next base: position 10,303 of record JAFVEX010000171.1, read on the forward strand.
GCCGCTCGATGTGGATTTCAGACGAAGTCGTCATAAACGCGTCCGGAAATCCCGCGCAGCAGACGTAAATCAGCAAGTTTTTGCATTTTCTTCAAATTCTCTGACATATAAAATAAATTGATAGAGTGTGAGGGCTGTGTCGTTTTTGAATTATATGCCGTCGGGAAGCCGGGAATGGCAATATCAGCCCATCAGATCATTAATCATTCCATATTGCGGACAAGGAGGAAGCTTCATGAAACGTAACATGTATGAGTGGGTCGATGAAATCATCGCCAGCGAGACCAAAAAGGCAATGCCGGTTCTTTCTTTTCCGGCGATACAGAAGCTGGGAATCTCTGTCGCGGAACTGATCAACGACAGCGACCGGCAGGCGGAATGCCTGAAGACCTGCGCGGACAGCGTGCCTGACGCGGCAGCGCAGGTAAGCTTTATGGATCTGTCTCTGGAGGCAGAGGCGTTTGGCTCCACGATCCGCGTGTCCGATGAAGAAGTTCCCACTGTCATCGGCTCCATCGTAAACGACGAGGACGAGGCAGAGGCGCTGGAGGTTCCGGAGGTCGGCGCGAAGCGCACAAAACTGAATATCGAGGCAATCGAAAAGGCAAAGAAGCTGATCACAGACCGGCCGGTTTTCGCGGGCGTTATCGGGCCGTTCTCCCTCGCGGGCAGACTGATGGACGTCTCCATGGCTATGGTGTACTGCTTCGAGGAGCCAGACATGGTTCACACCGTTCTGCAGAAAGTTACAACCTTCCTCATCAACTATATTAACGCTTACAAAGAGACAGGCTGCGAAGGCGTCGTCGTCGCGGAGCCGCTGGCAGGCCTTCTCTCAGATGATCTGGCGGAAGAATTCTCCATGGAATACATGAAGAAGATTGTCGACGCGTGCCAGGATGAAAACTTCCTCATCATCTACCATAACTGCGGAAACTCCGTCCCGCAGACAATCGAGACCATTGTCAACAACGGCTGCCGCATGTTCCACTTCGGCAACGCCATCGACATGGCAGAGATTATGGAGCAGGTACCGGCCAACTGCGTCGCGATGGGCAATGTCGATCCGGCGAGCCAGTTCCGCAACGGGACGCCGGAGAGCATTTATGCGCGCACGCAGGAAGTCATGGAGCAATGCTGCAAGTATCCGAACTTCGTTATTTCCTCCGGTTGTGACATTCCGCCGATGAGCCCATGGGAGAATATCGACGCGTTCTTCAAGGCAGTTGGGGATTATTATCAGAAATAAACCAGAAATGAATCAGAAATATAAAAAGTGATATAGATATGAGGGTGCCCGGAAGATCATGACAGGTGGTCAGAAGGGCACCCTCAGCATTATTGAACAGGTGTGCTGTCCATATAAAGGGCATCCTTGCACAAATCGATACGGTTATCCAGACATGCAGAATCGTTAATTTTCGGATTAATGTTCCATGCAACATTCCCGACGTCATCCAGAAACACAGTATTAAATAGTTCTTTGTCTATAAGACAGCTAAAGACACCAGTCAGTTCGTTTGACAGATTGTAATCCCGTACTTCACCATTGTCAAAGGTGAGTCGCAGGATATACCCATCCAATGGCTGAACAGACAGAATTCTTCTTGGATCTTTGAAATATGTTTCTGTATTTGCGTTCATGAAAATCACCCTACAGGCATATTCTTATTCTTATCTCCTGCCATTCAATAACATGAATTTTCCAGCAAAAACAGTATAGCATAATTAAAATACTATGTCAAACTATTTCGAGGCAATAATAAGCAGTAATAAAATCTTCAAAGAAACGAAGCACCTCAAGGTTATACGGAGGTATACGGACACGGTCTGGTAAAACGTCAATATTTACAGTCTGCGTGTTCTCGGATATAATGATGTGCGAAGTTTGAGAGAAAAAAATCACCTGTCTAGGTAATCATTCCCAAACACCCATAGAGAATGACATAAAGATTTATTGGAATACATCTCAGGAGTCCTGCATGCACACATTACGCAAATTCATCCGCTACTACAAACCGTACAAGCCGGTTTTCTTCATCGACCTGTTCTGCGCTGCGATGATCAGCCTCATCGATCTCGCTTATCCGCAGGTTCTGCGGCGCCTGACGGCGACGCTCTTTACGCGCGACGCGGCCGTGATTCTGCGGGCGCTTCCGTGGATCGCGCTGGTGCTGCTGGCGGCATATGTCGTCCAGTCGTTTTGCACGCACTATGTCACGTACCAGGGTCACATGATGGGCGCGCGGATGGAGCGCGACATGCGGCGGGAGCTTTTTGAGCGCTACGAGGCGCTGTCCTTTTCCTATTATGACAAAAGCAACACCGGCCAGATGATGAGCCGCCTGATCTCTGACCTGTTTGACATCTCCGAGATGGCGCACCACGGACCGGAAAACTTCTTTATCTCGATTGTAAAAATCGTCGGCTCCTTCGTATTTCTGTTCCTTATTCACAAGAAACTGGCACTGCTGCTGCTTGCGGTGGTGGCGGTTATGTTTGTCGTATCCCTGAAGCAGAACCGCCGTATGCAGGCGACATTTATGGACAACCGCCGCAGGATCGGTGACATCAACGCCTCCCTGCAGGACTCGCTGTCCGGCATCCGCATTGTTCAGGCGTTTACAAACGAGCGCGTCGAACGGGAAAAATTTGCCCACGGAAACGAGGCCTTCCTTCGCTCCAAGCGCAACAACTACCGCGCTATGGCAATGTTCCAGAGCACGAACACTTTCTTCCTGGGAATGATCTATCTCGTGACCCTCGCCGCCGGAGGCTATTTCGTCGCGAAAGGCAGTATGCAGGCCGCGGATCTTGCCATGTACGCGCTGTACATCGGCATCTTTGTCAGCCCCATCAAGATCCTCGTCGAGCTGACGGAAATGCTGCAGAAGGGTCTGTCCGGCTTCCGCCGCTTCCTCGAAGTCGTAGAGACCATGCCAGACATCCAGGACGCGTGGGACGCTGTGCCGATCGAGCATCCGGACGGCGATATCTGCTTTTCCCACGTCGACTTCAGCTATGAGAAGAACGAAATCGTCCTGAACGACCTGTCCTTTACGGTGCGGTCAGGCCAGTCCATCGCGCTCGTTGGCCCGTCCGGAGGGGGCAAAACCACGATCTGTTCGCTGATCCCGCGCTTCTACGACATCACCGGCGGAACCATTACCATCGGCGGCCAGGATATCCGCGAAATCAAACTCGAGAGCCTCCGCGGCGCCATCGGTATCGTGCAGCAGGATGTTTATCTGTTTTCCGGAAGCGTGCGTCAGAACATCGCCTACGGCCGCCCCGACGCCTCAGAAGAAGAAATCATCGACGCCGCCAGAAGAGCAAACATCCACGACTTCGTCATGAGCCTGCCTGATGGCTACGACACCGTCGTCGGAGAGCGCGGCGCCCGACTGTCCGGCGGCC
>JAFVEX010000172.1 GCA_017475785.1 Eubacterium sp.
CAGATGGGAGAGCGGCATTTCTTCTTCCAGGATATGCCCGAGGCAGTCGCGGAGGTGCTCGTAAATCTGGTATAAAGCAGGGAAAAACAGTGAAAAACAGGAAGTATTCTTAAAAAAAGCAGCAGAATATTCTGCGGCAGTTTCTTAATAAACAGCCGCAAATACTGAGGCGCTAATGACAGTCATCAGACCGCAGACGACGATCGCGAGACTGCTCATGGCGCCTTCTGTTTCGCCAAGCTCCATGGCCTTTGTCGTGCCGATCGCGTGCGCGCTGGTTCCGATTGCCAGACCCTTCGCGACGGGATGCGTGATCGACAGCAGCCGGCAGACAGGAACGGCGATAATATTTCCCAGAATGCCCGTGACGATGATGACTGCGGTTGTAATCGTGACATACCCGCCCAGTTCTTCGCTGACACCCATGCCGATCGCGGTAGTGATGGATTTTGGCAGCAGCGTGACATATTCCTGGTGCGAGAGCCGGAACAGCATCGCGAAAAGAAGGATGGAGACGGCGCTCATCACTGTGCCGGCCAGGATGCTGATCAGGATGGCGGCATAGTGCTTCTTCAGTTTATCAATCTGCAGATACAGAGGGATAGCCAGACTTACTGTGGCAGGTGTCAGCAGATAACTGATATATTTCGCGCTGCTGTTGTAGGCGTCATAATCAATGTGGAAGCAGGAGAGAACCACCATTACCAGAATAATCGCGATGAGAAGCGGGTTGCAGATGCTCCAGCCAAGACGCTTTTTGCACCACATGCCGATAAAATAGCAGACGATGCTGAGCACAACGCCAAAAGTTACAGATGACTGAATCAGTTCATTCATGAGAGTTCCCCATATCTTCTTTTATTTGATACTTCAGCAGCTTCTGCGCGACGATTCCGGTGACAGCCATAATCAGAACCGTTGTGGCGGCAGTGATGACCAGCACCGGTATCAGAATCGGGCGGAGGACGTCCCAGGTTACCAGAAGGCCGACGGCCGCCGGGATGAACATGAGCGGCATGATTTCGATCAGAAATGAACCGACGTCCTTCACTGCCTCAACCGGTATGACATGAAAGGCAAGCAGGAGAAACAAGAGCACCATTCCGTAGATGCTCGCCGGAATCGGCAGATGGATGAAATAGTGGAGAAGCTCTCCGACACAGGTGATTCCAAGAATCAGACAAAATTGTTTGACATATTTCATGCGTATGATTTCCTGATAGTTTGTCGGTTTCTGCAGGTGTCTGTGCGGATATCAATAAAAGACGAACGCAGATATTTCTGCAGATGTTTACGTGGGTTATGACGCGCTCTGCCGGAAGGGGGCGGCTGTCTGGCCGCCCAGAAGGCCGGCTGCCGTTTGCTGCCTGGTCAGCCTGCCCGAGTCCGACTTCGGGTAGAGCGCAATCGCTTTCTTCGCCACGTGAGACCAGATTTTTTTGTACGCGGTAGAACTGGGGTGGTTCAGGTCGCTGGAGAAATACGGCGATTTTTTCTTTTTGGAGATCAGCTTGTCGACCGTGGCAGTTTTGGACTTATCGCAGAGCTTTTTGGAATTCAGGTAGAATTTCAGCGTTCCGGATTTTGTCTTTGTGTAGTAGTACTTCTCGAGATCCATATAGGTGCAGAACGCAAACGTCTGAGAGAAGGACTTCATGTTTTTGTTGAGCATGTCAATACGGTTCCAGATATTACACGATTTACCGGACGCCTCACAGTCGCTGTACAGCTTCGGAGACTTAATCGCGGAAACAATAATAAACTGCGGGTCGCTGACACCCTGCGCAATCAGTGCCTTTCTGAGCTTAATAATGAGCGTAATCGTGTCGGCCGTACCAATGTTGACCCGCTGGTTATTTTTTTCAGATCTTTTTGCGTATTTTCGCAGGTCATTGGCGCCGAAGACGACAACTACTTTTGGTTTCTTTTCCGCGACGATACTGATAAAACCTTCATCAATCAGCTGTTTGAAGGTGGCGTTCTGAACGCCGAAGTTATATATCATGTTTTTCTTACAGTTGTAGGACGCGAAATCCTTTCCGGCTGTTTTCCAGCGGGAAAGAGAGGAGCTGCCGACCAGCGCGATGCCGCCTTCAGGTTTATTTTTGAATCGTTTTTCCAGTTTTTCGATGGAGTTTTTTACCGGAGTAGAATCCGCGCGAACCTGCCGCGGCGCCAGAAAGCAGGCCAACAGAAGCATACAGATCAGCAATCGTCTCAGGTGTTTCATTTTCTCGTCAGTCCCCTTCTTTAAATCAGCTGTTAGATTTTCTACGTTTAAGGAATCCCGCAGCTGCAATTTTTCCACAACATCTCATTATACGCATGAAAATGATTTATGTCAATGGGTTTCAAGGCTTGAAGAACTGCCAAAACTAGGGTATGATGAACGGGAGGAAGGAAAGCGTCTGCCAGGGAAGGCTTGTCAGCCGGGACGCAGAAGGCAGTGGAAAGCAGACGCGGAACACAGTGGAAAGCAGACGCGGAACACAGTGGAAAGCAGGCGCATAACACGAGGGCGAATGTATGACGGCATGCAAGGGGATCCTGATTTTTCTGACATATCTGATCCTGTTCTATGCTTTCGGGGTGCTTTACAACCGGGTTACCAGGCGCAAAGAGCGGGATCTGGCGGTTACCCTGACGGCAGGGATGTTTTTGTATGCTGTTTTCTTTTTGCTTGCGGTTCTGGCGCCAAAATATCACCGCGTCCCCCTAAATATTATCAGTATCTTCTGGGGGATTGCCGGGGCGGTCTGCGCAGTGCTGATTTTTGTGTTTTGCAGGAAAACGGCGCTGGAGCCTCTGCGGTCAGCCGCCTCTTATATCAGGAAAAACCCGGTTAACGCGTTTTTATTTGCGGTGTTTCAGATTGTGCAGCTTGGGTTTGTGGAGCTGTTCGGGAGATGGAGCTCCAGCAACAACCCGGCAAATTACGTCGCATATGTAACGACGGCGGTTTTTACCGATGAGCTTGGGACGACGGAGCCGACGACAGGTCTGCTCCGGCGCGAATTTGTGCGGAAAATGTTTACCGAGACGTATCTCGACCAGAGTGCTGTGGCCGCGAAGCTGTTTCGCGTGCATCCCCTGATCGAAGTGCGCTGGGTGATTCCCGCGGTGCTGCTGCTCCTGGGAAATCTGGTCGTTCTGCTGATCGCCCGGGAGCTTTTTGAGGAAAAATCAAAGCAGTGGCTGTTTTTCGCCGGATATCAGGCGGCCGTCGCCTGCACGACCGGCTCGTACCTTGGGGGCAGTTTTTACTATTATTTTCGGAATTATGAGGGGAAAACCATTTTTCCAACCGTTCTGCTGCCCATATTCTTCTATGTGGTCTGGCATCTGTACCAGGACTGCCGCGACCGGGACGCCCTCTTATATGGAATCATCAGTATCGCCGGGTCGTTTCACTTTACCGGCACGACCATGTACCTGATCCCTGTCGCGTGTCTGGGTCTGGTGCCGGCGCTTTTTTCCAAAAAGAATTTCGGCAGGGTAGTGCTCGATGTGCTGCTGCTGATTCTGCCGTGCGTCATCTACGCAGCATTTTATGTGGCGTTCGCGAAGGGGTGGATTTCGCTGGCAATCAGGTAAACGTAGACGGCGGGCAGAATGCGGAGCAATGATTCACAGAGCTGTTTCGCGTTAAGGAGTATTGAACAGATCATACAGTCGGGTGAGCAGATGGGAGTGAACGCAAATCAAACCGGATTATTGGATTTCTACAGGCAGTTCTGGCGGATTGTCTGGGGGGACATGGGATCCGTCTGCAAAAAGGTCTGCATCGGCTATCTGATCCTGGTCGTCTATTATCTGATTTTCGGAAAGGACAGAGAGCGGAAGATTTTTGGCGTGCAGGCCGTGATCCTCGCGGCCGTGTGCTTCAATCCGTTTTGCATGTATTACATTTCCAGGCTGGCAGACCTCTCGACGCGGTATTTCCGTTTCCTGTGGCTGCTGCCGCTGGCACTGACATACGGGCATTTTTTTGCGCAGCTGCTGCGGTACATCCGTTACCCGAAGGTGGCCGCCGCTGCGGCATACATTCTGTCATTTGCGCTGCTTTATTACGGCGCGACAAAGGTGACATCCGTCACATCGAGGCTGTATAATTCCCTTGAGTCAGGGCGGGAAATGGTTGCCGTCGACAATATCTATAAGGTGGAGGCGGACACGCAGCAGATCAGCGAGATCATTGAGGCAGACAAGAAGGATCCCGCGAAGGCAGTCAAGGTACTCTACGGATATGATGTGTTTCTGGATATCCGGACTTATGACGCGTCCATTTACAGCGGAATGACGCTGAAAGATCAGGCCAGGTTCCGGAACACGCAGCTGCGGAAGAAAAAAATGAACCGCCTTTATAAGCGGGAGAAATACAAGGCATTCCTGAATTATCTGGTGAATGCCCACGCGCCCGCGAAAGAATTCACCTATAATACGGATAAGATCATGAAGGCGCTCCGGGAGCGCGATTATGAATATGTCGTAGTGCAGACGGACAAGTATACGATGCCGTGGTTTGAGGCCTGCGGCGACATGATCGGTCTGACGGATCATTTTACGGTCATCCGGGTGTTTCCGGATGAGCAGCAATACCAGAAAAGCAGTATCTGAGAGGTTAATAGCAGAAAAGCAGTATCTGAGAAGTCGATAGCAGAAAAGCGGTTTCTGAGAGGTTGATAGCAGAAAAGCAGTATCTGAGAGGTTGATAGCAGAAAAGCATTATCTGAGAGGCAGATACCGGAAAAGCAGTATCTGAGAAGTCGGTACCGGAAAAGCAGTTTCTGAGAGATCGATACCGAATAATGATTTGGAGTGGAACAGCAGAAAGCGGGATGTTCCTGCGCAGAAAGGGAGGTACCGGATGAAGGTATTAATTCTCGCCGGCGGGCTCGGCACGAGAATCGCAGAGGAATCGCAGTTTCGGCCAAAGCCGATGATCGAGATCGGCTCCATGCCCATTCTCTGGCACATCATGAAGTATTATTCGTCGTTTGGCTTTAATGACTTCATCATCATGGCGGGCTATAAGCAGTACGTGATCAAGGAATTCTTCGCGGACTATTTCCTGCACAATTCAGACGTATCCTTTGATCTGTCCACAGGAAGCATGGAAGTGCTGAACAAGACTTCAGAGCCCTGGAAGGTCACGATTCTGGACACCGGTCTTCACACGATGACCGGCGGACGTATCAAACGCGTGCAGAAATACGTCGGAGATGAGCCGTTTATGCTGACATACGGAGACGGCGTCTCCAACATCGACTTGAACGCCCTGAAGGCGTTTCACGAGAGCCACGGCAAGATCGCGACGATTACCATGGTCAATCTTGCCCAGCAGAAGGGTGTGCTGGATGTCGGGGAAAACGGCCAGATCCGCGCCTTCAGGGAAAAGGACGGCGTCGACGGCGCGATTATCAACGGTGGATTTATGGTACTGAACCCGGAGATTTTCTCGTATATCGAGGGCGACGAGACGAGCTTTGAGCTCGGCCCGATGCGGGAACTGGTCAAAGAGGGACAGCTGATGGGATATATGCACACGGGTTTCTGGCAGTGCATGGACACCCAGCGGCAGAAGAAGCTGCTGGAGGAGCTGTGGGCCGGCGGAAACGCGCCGTGGAAGGTTTGGGAGGACTGAAGTCTCTTATGTGATTTGTGATTGACAAACCCTGTTCAGGCACGCTCTCGCTGCATCGAACTACCAGCGGTACTAGATTCGCAAGATCAGGATCTTGCTTATCAAGGACCGGGTGTTCTCAAGCACCTGAAGCATGGTTTGTCAATCACAAATCCAGATGGAGTCAGACGAGGAGGACTGAAGGATATGAGTGAGATGGAGATGAAAAAGCAGATTCTGGATCTGGTCGCGGAGTATGCGCGGACGTACCATAAGAAGGATGAGACGTACCGGGAGGGGGACCGGATTCCGTACGCTTCGCGTGTGTATGATGAGAAGGAAATGGTGAATCTGGTGGACTCGGCGCTGGAGTTCTGGCTGACGGCGGGGCGGTACACGGAGCAGTTTGAGAAGCAGTTCGCGGAGTATCTGGGCGTGCGGTTTGTCAGTCTGGTGAATTCGGGATCCAGCGCGAATCTGCTGGCGCTCGCCACGCTGACGTCGCCGCTTCTGGGTGAGCGGCAGCTGCGGCCGGGTGATGAGGTGATTACGGTTGCGGCGGGATTTCCGACGACCGTGACGCCCGCGATCCAGTACGGCTGCGTGCCGGTTCTCCTGGATGTGACGATTCCGGAGTACAATATAGATGTGACACAGCTGGAGGAGGCGCTCAGTTCGCGCACAAAGGCCGTCATGATCGCGCACACGCTGGGAAATCCATTTGATCTGGAGTCTGTCCGGGCGTTCTGTGACCTGCACGGCCTCTGGCTGATTGAGGACAACTGCGACGCGCTGGGCTCTGTATATTCTTACAAAGGCGAAGAAAAACTGACCGGCACCATCGGTGATATCGGGACGTCGTCCTTCTACCCGCCGCACCACATGACGATGGGAGAGGGCGGCGCTGTTTACACAGACAATCCCCTGCTGAACCGGATTATTCGCTCCATGCGGGACTGGGGCCGCGACTGCATGTGCGCCCCCGGGCAGGATAATCTCTGCGGGCACCGGTTCGACGGGCAGTACGGAGAGCTTCCGAAGGGCTATGACCACAAATATGTCTACTCACATTTCGGATATAACCTGAAGGCGACGGACATGCAGGCGGCGGTCGGCTGTGCCCAGCTGGAAAAATTCCCGTCCTTCGCGGAGCGCAGGCGGTATAATTTCAAATATCTTTATGAAAAACTGACGGAAGGCGGCGCGGAGGACGCGCTGATTCTGCCGAAGGCTTCCGCAAACGCGGATCCGAGCTGGTTTGGATTTCTGATGACCTGCAAAGACGGATACGACAGGGAGTCGGTCGTCCGCTATATCGAGGGGCACGGCGTACAGACACGCATGCTCTTTGCCGGAAATCTGACAAAGCATCCGTGCTTTGACCAGATGCGCGAGGAGCAGGCAACAGGTGCCGTCCGCTACCGTACGGTCGGCGCGCTGGAGACGACAGACCGGATCATGCGGGATTCCTTCTGGGTCGGCCTGTATCCGGGCATGACAGACGAGAAGCTTGACTACATGGCGAAGATTATCTGCGAGGCGGTACATCAGTAAATCCGGTTTAAAACCGCTCCGCAGCCATGCGGATGATAAAGAAAGCCACCCTGCAGGCATGCGGATATGGAGAAAAATCATTCCGCAGCCATGCGGATGGTAAAGAAAAGCCATCCTGCAGCCATGCGGATTTGGTGAAAACCCGCGGAACCGCGGTCACAAAGATGAGAATACCACTGGTGGAGAAACTCCTATGAAAACAGCAGCGATAACGGGCGCCACTTCCATGATCGGCGCCGCGCTGGCAGCTGAATGTGTCAAAAACGAAATTGCGGTGATTGCCTTCGTGCGGAAAAACAGCAGGAAGCTTGACAGACTGCCGGATTCGCCTCTGGTACGGCTCATCGAGGCGGAACTGGATGATCTTGGCCGGCTTGCGCATGCGCAGGATCCCCTTCCAAAAGCAGATGTGTTTTACCACCTCGGCTGGGCGACGGGCCACGCGAACAGGGGCAATGTCCGCCTGCAGGCGGACAATATCCAGTACACACTGGACGCGGTGGACCTGGCGGCGCGCATGGAGTGCCGGCGGTTTATCGGCGCTGGTTCTCAGGCGGAGTACGGCGTGCCGAATGAGACGCTGACGGCTGAGACGGCGGCAAAGCCACTGACGCCCTACGGCATTTCCAAGCTGGCGGCGGGCGCGCTCTCGCGTGCCGCGTGCGGGCAGAGAGGAATGGAGCACATCTGGATCCGCGTGCTGAGTATTTATGGAGGAAACGACAAGCCAGACACGCTGATCAGCCAGCTGGTCCGGCGAGCCCGGAATAATGAACCGATGGAGCTGTCCGGCTGTGAGCAGACATGGGATTATCTCTACGAGTCGGATGCCGGAAGGGCATTTCTTGAGACCGGAAGAAGCGGTATCTCCGGCAAAACGTATGTACTCGGAAGCGGA
>JAFVEX010000173.1 GCA_017475785.1 Eubacterium sp.
AGGCAGCAGGTGGAGAAGTTTTTCGGTGGTTTGTATATGTAGTTTTGAAGGCATGTGCCATCCCCCTGCGGAAAAAGCGCGGGGGAGCGGATCCCATGCGGGATACCCCTTGTGATAATCCTCGATAGCTCAGCGGTAGAGCATTCGGCTGTTAACCGAAGGGTCGTAGGTTCAAACCCTACTCGGGGAGCTTCACCGGACATATGAAATCTGATGTCCGGTGACTTTTATAAATGGCCCCGTGGTCAAGAGGTTAAGACATCGCCCTTTCACGGCGGTAACACGGGTTCAATTCCCGTCGGGGTCATGTTTGGGGAAGGTCAGTAATCATTCGGCCTTCCCCGTTTTTTCATTGATTTTCCGCGGTTTTTCGTGTCATGACGTGCGGTGTCCTCCATCCGCCGATCTTCATGATCTGCGCGCCCGACAGCTTCAGGACTGTGTGACAGTACGACACGAAGAAGTGCCGGAGGTCGTGCAGACCGTGCAGACGGATGTGTGGAAGGTTGTTCTTCTGGAGATAGTAACGAAATCTGAATGAGACCTGATCGGGAGTGAGATTACTAACGTAACCTTGCTCCCTTATTTTTTTGACGTCTCAGCCAGGATCTGCACAAAGCGTGTTGAGTCTGCTGTCTTGGTTTCCTTGCGTACCAGATTGAAATTGCTGTCGTAAACGACTGCGGAATGAATGCGCAGGATGGGCGGTTTTAAAAATGTAATTGCTGAATCCATAAAATATGCTATAATAAACTCAACAAGACAGCCGGAGGGTGACGCGACACCCGACCCGGCAAAGCGTTAAGCTAAGAGATAGCCGTTGCTCCGACCAAGTGCAGACGGCTATTTCTTATGTGTGAGCTTAATAATAGCCACAACTGTGTTGACAATAGTCAAAATCAGCATGAGCATCTCAAAGTCACTCATAATAACCACCTCCTCCGACAAGACTCAGATCGGGTGGAAGCACGTCCCCGGCTGCCTGGTTCAATTTATTATATGGTTAACATCAAGCAGCATTCTGATATTCAGAAAGCTGATCCGGAACCAGAATGGGTAACAGAGACAGCTGAGAAACCGGCTCGAATTAGTCAGTGTTTCCTTAGGTATTTTACCATAGTTTTCAATTTTATACTTTTAACCTGGATCTCCAGCGATAGAGGGCGGCTGCCCCGATGCAGATGGAATATTGCGTTTTCCGAACATCCTCACAGAACTTCTTTGATTGCCTCCAGAAGCTGGTCGTTTTGCTCCGGCAGCATGAAGCAGAAGCGGAAGAACCGGTTGGAAAGAAACGGGAAGGTTGAGCAGTTTCGGATCATCAGCCCTTTGCGAATGCAGTGGTCGAATAAAAGATCTGCGTCCGCGGTCTCTTTCAGAATCTCTGCCAGTATGAAGTTAGCTGTCGGCTCATATACGCGGACGGACGGCCATGTCTTCAGAAACTCAAAGATTCTTTTCCGCTCAGTGGAGATCAGTGTTCTTGTCTGTGCAATATAATCCTGATCCTGAAACATCAGGCAGCCTGCGATTTCCGCCAGGGAACTGATCGTCCATGGATTCTGGCGCGAGGCGATCTGCCGGGCGAGATCACGGTTGCCAGTGATGGCATATCCGAGGCGCAGGCCGGGCGCGGCAAAAAATTTGCTGGTTCCGCGCAGTACCAGAAGATTTGTATAGTAACTGGTCAGCGGGACAGAAGTGATGCGCTGTACGTCTTCCACGAATTCCACGTAGGTTTCGTCGACCATGACAAATATCCCGTGCTGCAGGCACGCGTCCAGAATCCGCCGCATCTCGGAATTTGTGATGGCGGATGAGGTCGGGTTGTTTGGATTGCAGAGTACCAGAAGTCCCAGATCATCTGTCAGACGTGCGCAGAAATCTTCCACATCCATATGAAAATCCTGCTCCTTGCGCAGGGGGTAGTAGCGTGTCTGCCCACCCTGCAGAGAGACTTCCCGCTCGTACTCGGAATAGGTTGGTCCGAGGATCAGCGCGCGGGAAGGCCTGACCGCGCCGATCGCCAGGGAAATCAGCTCTGTAGAGCCGTTTCCGACGATAACGGAATCTGCGTCCGTTCCGCAGTACCTGCCGATGCAGTTTTTTAGCTGGCGGTAATTTCTGTCCGGGTATGTGGTGATTGCGTCCAGATGGTTCGCAAGAGACTCTCTGAGGCTCCCTGAGATGCCGAGTGGATTGATATTCTCGGAAAAACTGATAATTTCTTCCTTTTTTATATGATAGATGGACTCAATCTGTTCCAGATCGCTGCCGTGAAAATGATCTTTATGGTTGAGCATAATACCCTCCGTGGTGTATACTGAAAGGTGGACTTTTGTCGGAACATATTTTACATCATAAACATGGGCTATAAGATAGTCAAGTATTGGAATTGGAAAAAGGGCTGAATGGTTATGAGTGCAGCAGTGGCGGATCACACCTGGCGCGATCAGGATCTCCCGGATATGGATAAATCAGAAGAGACGTTCAGGATCTCGCTGGTACCAGGGGAAAAATATACGCAGAAGATTTCCGTGTCCGCACAGGACAAGCGGAAGGTAAAGGGCATTGTAACGTCAGATCACAGACGTATTCTGCTGTCGGAGGCAGAATTGAACAGCAGTTTGTGTGAGCTGATGTTTGGAATTGACACGAAGGGGCTGCGCGAGGGGGACCACATCGACGGTTCCATCCTGTTTATCACAAATCTGGGTGAAGACGCGATCCCGGTGCATGTGGAAATTGTAAAGGAAAAGAAGCGCCAGCATGAGAGAACGCTGCGGACGCTGGATGATTTTGCGGAGGTGTGTCAGAGAAGTCTTCGTGAGGGATTCCGCGTGTATACGGGCGGCCGTTTTCAGGATCTCCTTGCGGGAAATGACGCGAAGTACCGCGCGCTTTATGCGGGCATGTCACACAATCCGGTCACATACCAGCACATGGAGGAATTCCTTGTCGCCGCAGGCAGGAAGGAGGCGCTGGAGTTTTCGATTGACCGAGAAGAGGCGTCCTTTATTCATCTGGAGCATTCCGAGCGCAGCACGCTGTATCTCTACAAGAATACGTGGGGATACGCGCAGCTGGATGTGGAGGTGCAGGGTGATTTTCTGCATGTCCTGAAGAAGCAGATTACGACGGATGGATTTGTCGGCAAGGTTTTTTCGCTGGACTTTATCGTCGATTTTGAAAAACTGGGTTCAGGAATCCGGAGAGGCGCCATTATCATCCGTGCCGCGCATCAGACCATGGCGCTGCAGGTGGCGGCCACACGGCTTTCTGAGGAGGAACTTGTGCCGGATCACCGGGAAAAGCAGCGGCTGGTCACTCTTACGCGCACATATCTGGAGGCGCGGCTGTTTCCGCAGGATGCGGATGGCTGGACGGAAGACGCAAGGGAAGAAATCCGCGCGCTGCGGGAAATGCAGCCGGAAAAGCCGGCTTATATGCTTTGTGAGGCGGCGCTGGCGTATGAGGAGGAAGACCCTGCCCGCGTGATGGAATGCCTGTGGCCGATGAAGGAAGGCGAAGTCACGCTGGAGGACAATCGAGAGAAGGCAGCATATCTGTATCTCGCCAAGGCGGTCGGCCTCCTGCCGGACGAAAACAGGAATATTCTGCCGAGACTGAAGGCATATTATCAGGCGGAACCGGAAAGCTATCTGCTGCTGAATCTGATGCTGCGCGAGGGGGCTTTGGGAGAAGCGCCGGAGAAGCGGCTGGAGCGGCTGAAGCTCTGCTATGAAGCAGGCTGCAACAGCCCGTTTCTGCTGCAGGACGCCTGGAGCATGATCAGCGCGGATGACAAGCTGCTCCGCAGGCTGGATCCCTTTATGATCCGGGTGCTGCAGTTTGCCGCCCGGTACGAATTGCTGACAGAGGCGCATCATGCGAGAATTGCGTTCCTCTCTCATAACCTGAAGCGGTTTTCACCGCAGGTATATGAGCTCCTGGCGGAGGGATGGAAGCTGCACGCTTCCGATGAGCTGCTGGAGGCAGTTAACGCGCTGATCATCAAGGGACAGCCGGTTCAGAAGCAGTACCACGCCTGGTACGCGCGGGCTATTGCGCATGATCTGCGGATTACCAATTTATATGAGTATTACATGAATACCATCGAGGAAGTGCCAGAGGAGGGGCTTCCTGTCCCGGTACTTCTGTATTTCGCCGCGAATGATACACTGGACGCGCGGCACAGGGCGTTTCTGTACGCAAGCATTATCCGGGCGAAATCGGAGCGGCCGGAATTTTACCAAATGTATCTGGGTAAAATGCACGCGTTCGCGGAGCAAGCGCTGGAGAGAGGGCTGATCAATGATGATTTTGCGCTGCTGTACCAGACTTTCTTCATGAAGCCCAGAGAGGGCAGGACGGCCGCGCTGATGGCCGGTGTTCTGTTTGTCCGCAGACTCGTCTGTGAAGACCCGGCCATTCAGAATGTATATGTTTCTTATGAAGGGATTGCGGGGGAATCGAGGTTTCCCGTAATCGACGGAATCGCGTACCCGGCAGTTTACGCCGCGGACGCGGCGCTGGTCTTTGAGGACAGCGCCCGCAGGCGTCTCTGCACGGGAATCTCGTATGAGCTGACGCCTGTCTTTGAGGTGGATGAGACAGCTGCCGCGGCGCTGCGGCAGAACGTGCGGCAGACAGGCCTTCTGTATTATGGATGCGGCACGCATCCCTACGAGATGCGGATTCAGGAGTCAAACCTCCACATTTACCGGCTCGCCGCGGAGCATGAAGGCTTCACGGACCGGTACCGCCAGGCGATCCGCAGGAAGCTGATCGATTATTATCTCGGGAGACCGGGTGATTTCGGGCGGATTGAATTCGTCGGCCAGCTCGACCCGGAGCGGTATGCAGCGGCAGATAAGGCAGGGACGGTCTCGCTTCTGATGGAAGAGGGCAGGTATGAGGATGTTTTTCATCTGATTACGGAGTACGGATATGAGCGTGTCGGGGAGGGCGATCTCCTGCAGCTCGCGAGCAGGCTGATCATGCGCCGCGATCAGGCGTATGATGAGGAACTGCTGTACCTGACCATGCGCGTCTATAAAAGCGGGAAATATGATGACAACATGCTGGTTTACCTGCGGGAGTACCTGGACGGGCCCGTCCGCACGCTGTCCGGACTGTGGAAAAAACTTTCGGGATTCCAGCTTGAGACGGTCCATCTGGCGGAAAAAATCCTGAAGCAGTCGGTTTTTTCCCACGTTTTTCCACATTACGAGGATGAGATTGTCAGGGATTATGTCCGCGCGCGCGGCAGCATGAAGGTCGTGTCGGCGTATCTTGGGCACGCCTCCCGCGCGTATCTGACGGCAGGGCGTCCGATGCCGGAGGAACTGTTTACGTGTGCCGAGCTTTTGATGGATCAGGAGACGGTAATCAGCACAGGAACAAAAATCAGCCTGCTGAAATACTACTCTGAGCAGACGGCGCTGACAGAAGCGCGCGCAGGCAGGGCAGAGGCGCTGCTGACAGAGCTGACGGACCGCGGCATACGGTTTGGCTTTTTCCAGAAGCTGCCGCCGCAGCTGATCGAGAAATACCAGATTACCGACAAGCTGTTTATCGAGGAGCATCTGGAACCTGGCGCGCGTGTGACGCTGCACTACCGCCTGCAGGAAGGAGCGATGGTTCCCGGCCAGTGGATTCACGAGCCGATGAAGGAAATGTATCATGGGATTTACGTCAAGGAACTGCTTCTGTTCTACGGTGAGACAATGACCTGGTACATTAGTGTCGCAAAAGGAGACAAAGAGAGAAATCTCAAAGAGCAGCAGGCTGCGATTACCAGTACAGACCTCCAGGGAGACAGCCGGTTCTCGATGCTGAACCGCATGCTGAAGGCACGGGCCGATGGTGACGAACCGGCGTTCGCGCAGGAGCTTGATAAGTATCTCTGGAAGGATGCGTATGTAAAGAATTTCTTACAGATCATGGAGTGAACAAGGGGAACGCGAAGTGAGCAGGCAGAAATGGATCATAGGAATTGACCTGAATATGAAGAAGCCGGAGATCTGCTATTTCGAGCGGGAGACACGGGCATCCGGCGTCACGCCGATGAAAATCGGAAACGCGCGGGTCAACCTGACAGAATTGTTCGAAAAAGCGGATCACATTTCGGAAAAAGCGGCAGCCCGGACAATCGCCGATATTCTGAAAGAAGTGTTTAAGACTTTCGGAATTGAAGATATCCAGCGTGAGATCGCGGGTATCATGATCACCGTGCCGGAACTGACAAGACAGCTGACCGGCCTGATCAAGCGTGTCTATGAGCTGCTGGGGATTGCCAGAAGCCAGTCCTATCTGCAGGATTACAAGGAGAGCCTTTACTATTACATGGCTTATCAGAAAAAGGAGCTGTGGAACAGGAATGTGGCGCTGTTCCAGTTTGACGGCAATGATGTATCCTGCAGCAGGCTCGCGGTCAATCAGGTGGCGCGTCCGCGCACAGCGCGCGTAATTGAGATGGGCAAAGCGGACCTGCCGGAGGAAGCTGCGGCAAGAGACGCGCGGTTTGACGCTTTTGCGGCGCAGTGCCTGAAAAATGAACTGTATTCCAGCATCTTTATCTCCGGCGAGGGGTTCAGCGTGGACTGGGCGCGCCAGTCGAGAAAGCGTCTCGGTCAGGGCGGCAGAAAGGTCTATACGGAAGAACACCTGTACGCCAGAGGCGCCTGCAATTCCGTCCGCGAGAAAATCGATGAAAAGCGGATCTCCGGGTTTATTTATCTGGGAGACTCGCTTGTGCAGTACAATGTCGGAATGAACCTGCTTGTGCGGGAGAAGCTGTCCTATTATCCCCTGATCACAGCCGGAGTGCACTGGTACAACGCGAACTGTGACTGTGAATTCTTCCTGGGCGACAGCGACAGCATCACCTTTATACTGAGTTCCATGGAAAACGGCGGCCGTTATCTGACGACCATGAAGCTGGACGGGCTGCCAGAGCGGCCGCCCCGCACCACGCGCCTGCGCCTGCACATGGAATACGAGGAGCAGAACAAGTGTATTATCGAAGTTGAGGATCTTGGATTTGGAGACCTTTTTCCTTCCAGCGGGAAGATCTGGCATGAGGTATTGGGGGAGATCAGATGAGTGAGTGTATGCTTTGCCAGTCGAGAAGAGCAGAGAGTCCCTGGCTGATCGAGCCGGTGGGGCTCCGGATCTGGTCGATTGAAGAACTTCTGTATTTTATTCAGGAAAACCTCCCGCTGCTGGATGAGGATATCCTGAACGCGAAGCTGGTGGGGTGGATCAAGGATGAGCTTCACCTGCGCCGTCTGGCCGGGGTGCTCACGCAGATTGTCGGAAAGCCGTTTGCTGTCCGTGATTTCATCCTGCCGATGTTTCATGAGACGGGATATCCCAGTGAAGCCGGAATCAGGCAGACCGTAGCGGCGCTGGAGGAGCTGGACGCGCTTCCGACGCCGATACGGCTGAAAAAGAAGGCGGACCTGCTGGTTACACATGAGCGTTACCTGCGGGCAATCGAGACATACCGCGCGGTGCTGGATTACCAGAGATCCTCCAATCTCGGGGCACAGTTTACCGGGATTATCTACAATAACATCGGCTGTGTCTTCGCGCGGCTGTTTCAGATGGACGAGGCCGTCTCCTGTCTGCGCGAGAGCTATCAGCTGCTGCATACATCCGACGCCCTGCGGCGGTATCTGTATGCCGTTTATCTAAAAGACGGCCGGGATGCCTTTCAAAAAGAGGCAAAGGAGCAGGGAGCCGATCCGGCCATGCGTGAGGAAATCGAGGCAGCCATCGCAGCGCTGCCCGAGCCCGGGCAGCCGGAAAATCCCGATCAGGCGCTGTCGGAATGGGTGCACGCCTATCACAGAAGTACCGGGATGTAAGGGGTTAATGAGGGCTTAAATATGAAAGGGGAGTATCACAATGGAGCAACTGAGGAACCTGCGGGATTTGTCTGAGCTGGCGCAGCTGGCCGGGGATCTGCCGCAGATATCACAGATTATGGAGCGTGTGATGATCGGGGTCGCGGTCATCGTTCTGATTCTGTCACTGCTGCAATGTTTTTTCGGGTACCGGATGCTGCGGTTCTGGGTTACCATAATCGGATTTCTGGTCGGGTTTATCGGCGGCGGCGCGTTTGCGGCCTATGCCAGCGACGATCCGTCTGCAATTCTGGTGGTGCTCGCCGGGCTTTCGGCGGGTGTGATTCTTGGCTTTTTGTCGTTCAAGCTATATCTGGTGGGCGTGTTTTTGTACTGCGGACTGCTGGCTGCGGCTGTGGCGTATATGATTCGCTTTCCGGAAGGCAGATGGCAGAACGTGAAGCTGGTGCTGATGATTGTTGTGTTTATCGCGGCAGGTGTTCTTGCGGTCGTGATTCAGCGGTATTTTGTCATCGGGGTGACGGCTGTCTCGGGCGGCGTGAGCGCGGCGAGAGCGCTGTCAATGATTGTGCCTGAGCTGTCAGAGGATCCGAAAATGACTGCGGCAGCTGCAGTGGTGCTGGTCATTCTCGGCGCGGCGGTGCAGGTGATGACGACGCGCAATCTGGAGTCTTCGCGGAAAAAGAAGAAAAAAGACTGAGATTGAAATAGAGAAAAATTTCTGGTATAATCCCGCTTGGAAGAAAAATTTTCGGTAACTGCTTCCGGCAGAAGCGGGAAGGCGGCAGGAAAATGATGGATAAAACCGATTACAGGATTTTGACAATTTTGAAGGAAAACGCGCGGGAGAGCGCGTCGAGCATCGGAAAGAAAATACATCTTTCCGTGTCAGCAGTGATCGAGCGCATCCGGAAGATGGAGGAAAGCGGCATTATCCGCTCCTACACAATTATTGTGGATGAGCAGAAGACAGGAAACACGCTGACGGCGCTGATGGAGGTCAGCCTTGACAATCCGCGCAATCTGGACGGGTTTGCGGCACATGTCGCGCAGATGGACTGTATTGTATCCTGTTATTATCTGACAGGAGAGTTTGATCTGCTGCTTAAAATTGTGTGCGCCTCATCAGATGAACTGGAACAGATACACCGGTCAATCATGAGCCTGGAAGGTGTAAAGGAAACGCGGACCCATGTGGTCCTGAAGCATATCAAGAACAGCCACTCAGTCATCCGGCGGCCGGAGTATCCGCCGGATGAAGGACGATAAGAGGGAAACAGACTATGTCAGATGAATATTTACGCTGTTACGCGGAGGTATCGATCGACAATATCAGGCATAATATTCAAGAGGTCAGAAAACGCATTCCGCAGGAGACGAAGCTGCTTGCCGTTCTGAAGGCAAATGCCTACGGCCACGGTGTTGAGGCCGTCGCAAAGGGACTGCAGGATCTGGCCGATTACTATGCGGTCGCGACGGTCAATGAAGCGCTGGAGCTGAGGGAGGACGGCATAACGCTTCCGATTTTGATTCTCGGGTACGCCTCTCCTGAGGAGTACGCGGCGCTGATCTGCCACAACATTACGGCGACGATCTACAGAGAAGAGGACGCGGTCAGACTTTCTGAGACTGCGGTGCAGCTGGGGATGCAGGCGCGTGTGCATATCGCGCTGGACACCGGCATGACGCGGATCGGATTCCACCCTGACGGGCGCGGCGCCGAGGCAGTCGCGAAAATCGCCGCGCTGCCGGGGATGTGGCTGGAGGGAATGTTTACGCACTTCTCCTGCGCGGATCAGCAGGATCAAAGCTATACAATGGAGCAGCTGGGGCGCTACCGCCACATGCTGGAGCTCCTGGAAGCCAGAGGAATCACCATTCCGGTCCGCCATGTGTGCAACAGCGCCGGAATCATGGAACTGGATGGCTGCGCCTACGAGATGGTCCGCGCCGGGATCGTCACCTACGGGATTTATCCGTCGGAGGAAGTGACCAAGGAGCGTCTTGACCTGCGTCCGGCTCTCTCCTGGTACGCGCATGTCATTCACGTCCAGGAGGTTCCAAAAGGTGTGGGCGTCAGCTACGGCGCGACATACGTGACAGAGCGTCCGGTAACCAGAATCGCGACGGTCTCCGCAGGCTACGCGGACGGATACCCGCGCGCCCTCTCGTCAAAAGGAGCGGTGCTCATCCGCGGCAGACGCGCGCCGATTCTCGGAAGGGTGTGCATGGATCAGATGATGGTAGATGTGACAGACATTCCGGATACAGAAGTAGAGGACGTCGTCACGCTGATCGGACGCGACGGGGAAGAATGCATTCCAGTCGAGGAAGTCGCCGATCCGGCAGGCCGGTTTAATTATGAGATGCTGTGCGATATTTCGCCGCGCGTCACAAGAAAATATGTATAAAAAGCCGCAGCCGCAGGAACTGCCGGGGGCTCCCGGCATGTGGAATAAGCCCTGCAATCGGCGGAAATGATTGTAATTGCAGGCATGATGTCTTATAATCATTGAGTCTGAACTGTCTTATCTGAGGCTAGAGAAAACGAAAGGAGCATCTATGAGCATGACTGACCGGTACGTCAGCCCGCTGCAGGGCCGCTATGCGAGCCGGGAAATGCAGCAGATTTTTTCGGAGGACATGAAATTCAGCACCTGGCGCAGACTCTGGGTCGCGCTCGCGGAGACGGAGCAGGAGCTGGGACTGGATATTACCGATGAACAGCTGGAGGAAATGCGCGCGCATATCAGCGACATCAATTATGAAGACGCGCGCAGAAGAGAGAAAGAGGTGCGGCACGATGTTATGTCGCATGTCTATGCGTACGGTTTGCAGTGTCCGCATGCGAAGGGCATTATCCATCTGGGCGCGACGTCCTGCTATGTCGGAGACAATACGGATCTGATCGTTATGCGGGAGGCGCTTCGCCTTGTGCGGAAGAAGCTGGTCAATGTTCTGGCGCGCATGGCGGATTTCGCGGAGAGCCAGAAGGCGCAGCCGACACTGGCATTTACGCATTTTCAGCCGGCGCAGCCGACTACAGTTGGCAAGCGCGCGACGCTGTGGATGCAGGAATTTGCCATGGATCTGGAGGATCTGGAGTACGTGACGGGATCCCTGAAGCTGCTTGGTTCCAAGGGAACTACCGGCACACAGGCCAGCTTTCTGGAGCTGTTTGAGGGAGATCAGGAGAAGGTCGACCAGATCGACCCGAAGATCGCGGAAAAAATGGGCTTCAGCGCCTGCTATCCTGTATCCGGCCAGACATATTCCAGAAAGGTTGACACGCGCGTCCTGAATGTTCTCGCGGGGATCGCCGCGAGCGCGCACAAGTTTTCGAATGACATCCGTCTGCTGCAGCATCTGAAGGAAGTGGAGGAGCCCTTTGAGAAGAGTCAGATCGGATCTTCGGCGATGGCCTACAAGCGCAACCCGATGCGGTCTGAGCGGATTGCCTCCCTTTCCCGCTATGTGATGGTCAACGCACTGAATCCTGCGCTCACATCGAGCGAACAGTGGTTTGAGCGCACGCTGGATGACTCGGCGAATAAGCGGCTCTCGATCGCGGAAGGCTTCCTTGCGATCGACGGAATTCTGGATCTGGTGCTGAATGTAGTAGACGGCCTTGTCGTCTATCCGAAGGTCATTTACAAGCATATGATGGCGGAACTCCCGTTTATGGCGACAGAAAACATCATGATGGACGCTGTGAAGGCAGGCGGCGACCGCCAGGAGCTGCATGAGCGCATCCGGACGCTCTCGATGGAGGCCGGCAAGACGGTTAAACAGGAGGGCGGAGACAATGATCTGCTGGAGCGGATCGCGGCAGACCCGGCGTTTAATCTGACGCTTGATGAACTGCAGGCCGCGATGGAGCCCGCGCGCTACACCGGCCGCGCGGAGATTCAGACGGAAAAATATCTGGCTGAAGTGATCCGCCCGCTGCTGGAAGAGCGGAGTGAGCTGATCGGGCTGGAAGTGTCTATCAACGTCTGACGTCAGGAAACGGCCTTACGTCTGATAATTGGAAAAGCAGTATAAAAAGAAGCATTGATAGGAGAATCATCATGGTAAAAGCAGTCGTCGGCGCAAACTGGGGTGACGAAGGAAAAGGCAAGATCACAGATACCCTCGCTGCGGGGGCGGACATTGTTGTCCGTTTTCAGGGCGGCGCCAACGCAGGACACACGATTGTCAATGAGTACGGAAAATTTGCGCTGCACACGCTGCCGTCCGGCGTATTCTACAGCCATGTTACGAGTGTAATCGGAAACGGCGTGGCGCTGAACGTCCCGGTTCTGGCAAAAGAGATTCAGTCAATCATTGACCAGGGTGTGCCGGCGCCGTCGATCAGAGTTTCTGACCGTGCGCAGATGGTCATGCCGTACCACATTTTGTTCGACGCGTATGAGGAAGAACGGCTTGGCGGCAGATCTTTTGGTTCGACGAAATCCGGAATCGCTCCGTTTTATTCCGACAAATTCGCGAAGACAGGATTTCAGGTCTGCGAGCTGTTTGAAGAAGAGGCGCTGCGCGAGAAGCTGGCCAGAGTCTGTGAGGTAAAAAATGTGCTTCTGGAGCATTTGTACCAGAAGCCCCTGCTGGACCCGGAAGAGCTGTTTGCTGAACTGATGCAGTGGAAGGATATGATCGCGCCCTACGTCTGCGATACCTCTGCGTTCCTGTCGGAGGCGATCGCGCAGGGGAAGACCATTCTGCTGGAGGGACAGCTTGGATCGATGAAGGATCCGGATCACGGCATTTATCCGATGGTCACCTCGTCCTCGACGCTTGCCGGCTATGGCGCGGTGGGCGCGGGCGTGCCGCCGTATGAAATCCGGCAGATCGTGACCGTCACAAAGGCTTATTCCAGCGCAGTCGGCGCAGGCGCTTTTGTTTCGGAACTGTTCGGGGAAGAGGCAGAGGAACTCAGAAGACGCGGCGGAGACGGCGGCGAGTACGGTGCCACGACCGGGCGTCCGCGTCGTGTCGGCTGGTATGACTGTGTCGCGTCGCGGTACGGATGCAGGATCCAGGGAACGACAGATGTGGCGTTTACCGTGCTGGACGTGCTGGGATATCTTGATGAGATCAAGGTGTGCACGGCATATGAAATTGACGGAATTACTACGACAGACTTTCCGACAACCGCGCTTCTGGAGCGCGCGAAGCCGGTCTATGAGACACTTCCGGGGTGGAAGTGCGATATCCGCGGAATCCGGAACTATGAAGAGCTTCCGGAGAAGTGCCGCGCGTATATCGAATTCATCGAGGAAAAAATCGGGTATCCGATTACGATGATCTCAAACGGTCCCGGCCGGGAGGATATTATTTATCGGGAGATAAAGGCGTGAAGATTGTGCAGCGGCACGTAATCGTCAGGATGATTTTGCGCGGCGCTCTGCTGCTGATGTGCGCAGGGCTGTTCTGCGCCTGCGCGTTTTCTGGCCGCGGCAGCGCGACGGAGCTGCAGGCGGACGAAAACGGCAGACTGATTCAGATCATTGTGGAGAAAGCTGACAAGACGCTGGATATTAATGATCTGGAGCAATACGTAAAGGAACAGATTGACGCGTTCAACGGCGCGGCGGCGTCCGGGGAAGAAGCGGAGGCTTCTTCATCTGCGGATTCCAAAAGCAGCAAAACCGGGCGGATCGAGCTGGAATCCTGTAAGCTGAAGGACGGCTCTGTCCAGATCCGCATCAGCTATGCCGGCTATGAGGACTACATGCAGTTCAACGGAACCAGATGCTTTTTCGGGACGATCGCGGAGGCGGAAGAGGCCGGTTATTCCTTTGACCAGACGTGGCTGAACGAAAAGGGAAAAGAGGCGGAGGACGCGAAGACCACTATCAGCGAGCGCGCTGCAGAGTGGAAGGTGTTGATCGCTGAGGAGCCCATGCATCTGCGCGTGCCGGACAAGATCCTGTATACGAGCCAGAACCTGAAAACGACCGGGCGCATGACGGCTGAATACAGAGGCAGCGCGGAAAAAAAGGATCAGCAGGAAGACGCAGAGGGGACAGATGATACGGCCTCCGGGGAGGTGACGGTGCAGGATCCGGAGCTCCGGAAATTTGTAATCGATGACTTTGATCTGTCCTACGTTATTTTTAAATAGAAGAATTATTTTTTAATAGAAGAAACATCTGGTAATACAAGACGAATACGAGTATAAGAAGGAGAACATCATGGAAAAGACAATGGATAAAATCATCGCGCTGGCAAAGTCGAGAGGCTTTATTTTCCCGGGGTCGGAAATCTACGGCGGCCTGGCCAATACCTGGGATTACGGTCCTCTCGGCGTGGAGCTGAAGAATAATGTCAAGAAGGCATGGTGGAAGAAGTTTGTCCAGGACAATAAGTACAACGTCGGCGTGGACTGTGCGATCCTGATGAA
>JAFVEX010000174.1 GCA_017475785.1 Eubacterium sp.
GCATTGATGAAGCGAAGGCTTATGTCAATACCATGGATGCCAGGGAGCTCTTGCAGTATTTTATGAGTACTGAAAATTATGCTTTGAAAACCGGAAAAGTCATTGAAGGCTTCGCACCGGATTGGATGGGAGAGTTCTATGCATATTACCAGTGGTATTACAACATGCCTAGCGCGGAGATTATTAAGAAGATCCCTGTTGATTTTCTGATGAAGGCATATCGCGGTCTTCATGATCTTGATCTTGAACTGGCTGTGAAAAAGGTAGGTGAAGTCCGATGAAGGTTATTTGCTTTCATAATCCAAATGAAGAAAATGGATACTTGAGCAACTGGTATCCTTCAAAATTCACCTATGCAGGCAGGCTGTTTTCATCAATGGAACAATATATGATGTACCGCAAGGCCATATGCTTCAATGATGAGAGAATTGCCACTGAAATACTAAAAACAGATGATGTGGCTGCGATTAAGGCACTTGGTCGTCAGGTTTCCGGATATGATGATAATGTCTGGAACGGCATAAGGCAGATCGCTATCTATGAAGGCTTGCTGGCAAAGTTCTCCCAGGATGAAGAACTGAAACAGCAGCTGCTGGCAACCGGAAAAGCCACATTGGCTGAATGCGCAGTCAAAGACAGAATCTGGGGCATCGGGCTGTCCATGAATGATCCGGATCGTTTTGACAGAGCAAAATGGAGAGGGCAGAATCTGCTTGGATACGCTTTGATGATGGTACGAAGCAAGCTTCAAGGAGAGACGCTATACAATCGTCGTTCCTTCAGGTAAAAGGAGATGTCACCATGAGAAGAAGAATGCCGTATCCCCACAGTGTTTGTGGAGGTACGGCATTTCTGCATGCAGCCTGGGAAAGCCATTGATTCCCGAGGCCTATGATTCTTTCTTTTCTTTCATCTGCCCCAGGAAGTGCGCGGCGTCGTCCGGTTCTTCGTCCAGATCGTCGCCTGTGTCGACATTCAGCGGATTCCGCTTAAAGAAGATGTCGTACAGTACCGGAATGATGAACAGCGTCATCAGTGTCGCGTACAGCAGGCCGCCGGTGATGACGATGGCCATGCCGGAGCCGAGCTGGCTGCCCATGTCGTTGCCGAACATCATTCTTGCCATCGCGAGGATTGTGGTCAGCGCGGTCATGATGATCGGACGCATACGCGTCTGGCCGGTCGCGACGAGGGCGTCACGGCGCTTCATGCCGCCCATGCGGAGCTGGTTTGCGTAGTCTACAAACACGATACCGTTGTTGACGACGGTTCCGACCAGGATCAGGAAGCCCATGAGCGCAAGCATGGATAGCGGCTGGCGGGCAATCATCAGTCCGAGCATTCCGCCGGTGAACGCGAGCGGAACGGTGAAGAGGACAATGAACGGCGACAGCAGGCTCTGGAATTGCGCGACCATGACCAGATAAATAAAGAGGACGCCGAGCAGAAGCAGCTTGGCCATCTGCGTGATCATATTTGAGATGGTTTCGTTCTGGCCAGCGATTTCTACACGGTAGCCGTGGTCGAGTCCTTTCCGGTAGGCGCTCAGCTTTTCAGAGAGCTGTCTCGTCAGCAGCGTCGCGTTTTGCCCGTCAGCGGCATCTGCCGTTACGGTCAGGTAGCGTGACTGATTTTCGCGGTTGATACGGGCGAGTGAAGTTGTCTCTGTGACAGTCGCAAATTCTCCGAGCGTGTGAATTTTTTTGTCGGAATCGCTGTCGGAATTCTTATTCTCGTCAGAGTCATCGTCACCATTATCTTCTGAGTTCTCATCTGAGCCGTTGTCCGGATCTTCTTCATCTCCAAACAGTGAAGAAAGAGAGTCGATGCCGGAGAGATCGCCGCCGGCCGTCCCTGTCATTCCCGCAGAACCGGTCATGCCTCCTGCGCCGGACATGTCGCCAGTGCCGGCAGATCCCGTGGCGCCGGCAGCGCCTGTCGCGGCAGCTGCGGTCAGGTCGGTTTCTTCCAGCTCCAGATCAAGCAGATTTTCGCGCATGAGCGGATCAGTCTCATCGATGATATTGACGACAAGATCGATTCCGTCGGCTGTAATGGTCGTCGATTTTACAGATGTGGTCATCCGCGCCGCGATGGCCGCGTAAATCTGTGCCGTGGTGAAGCCGTATTCCATGGCTTTGTCGCGGTCGATCGCAAGCTGCAGGGTTTTCTCGCCGTTTTCTGTGCTGTCCTTGATGTTTTCGAAGCCAGGTACTTCTGAGACCAGATCCTGCACTTCGGAGCTGATTTCCGTGAGCTTGTCGAGATCTGCGCCGTAGATGTTCAGGGTGAGGTCGTCTGAGCCGGACAGGGTTGTCATATCACTCATGTCGCCGGCGGAAACCGTTACGTTACAGCCCTCTATATCTTCTCCGGCCTTTTTCAGCGCTGCGATGATCTCCGCGAGGCGGTCCGGGTCAGCCTGATCGTCCGCAATGACATAACTCATGTAACTGCCGTATTCATCGGAGGAGACGGCCATGGAGGAAATCAGCCCTGCGCTGCTGGACATATCGATGGCGCCGATATAGTTAACGCCGTCAATCTCGAGCAGACGGTCAATGACTTCATCCACTTTGCGGTAGGAGGTCTGCCTGTCCATGGAGGCGTCCGTCGTGATATCGACTTCGATATCGCTGCTTGCCATTTCCGGAAGCAGGACGATGCCGGTCTGTACTACCCGCCAGACGGTCAGGATCAACAGTGCCACTGACAGAGCGAGCGGGACGATTTTGAACCGCAGGCACCAGGAGAGCAGCCTGCCATAGCCGCGGGATACGTGGTCCATGATCGGCTGACGCTTTGGCTTTGCGTTGCGCAGGATGGTGCTGGCGGAGGCCGGCACGACGGTCAGCGCGACGACGAGCGACGCCATCAGGCAGTATCCGATGGAGAGTGCCATCGGAATCAGAAGCTCGCGCACTGTGCCGCTGGTAAAGACCATGGGCAGGAAGACGCAGACCGTGGTGAGGGTTGACGCAATGATTGCGCCGCGCACCTGACGCGCGCCCTGGACAGCCGCGCGCGGGCCAGAGATGCCCAGACCCCGCAGGCGGAAGATATTTTCCATGACGACAATCGAATTGTCGACGAGCATGCCGATGCCGAGTGCCAGTCCGGACAGTGTCATCATATTCAGAGAAAGTCCGGAGAAATACATCAGGACGATGGTAAACAGGACGGACAGAGGGATGCTGATGCCGACGACCAGAGTCGGGCGGATGTCCTTCAGGAACAGAATCAGCACGATCACGGCCAGCAGCGCGCCAAGCAGAATGCTGGAGAGGATGCTTTCCACAATCAGGTCGATGTAGATGCCCTGATCCATCAGCGAGACGACCTGCAGTCCCTCAGACCGCTCTGCCAGGTCGTCCAGAGCCCGCTTGGAGGTCTTTGAGACCTCGTTGGTGCCGGCAGTAGAAGCCTTGTAAATACACAGGCAGATGGCGTTCTGGCCGTTCAGCTTGGCGTAGCTGTCGTCGGCATTATCGATCACTGTGATATCTGCCACATCGTACAGGCGGATGACGCCGACAGAGTCGAGGTCAACCAGCAGCGCGTCGTTGATTTCCTTTGTGTCCTCAAATTGTTCCCCAACCTTCAGCAGCCAGGAATTGTCGTTCTCATCGTCAATATAGCCGGCAGGCATCGCAAAGTTCTGCGCGTAGATCAGTTGGGAGAGTGTCTCTGCAGTCAGAAGCTGATCCAGGTTTGCGTTTTTCAGCGCTGCGTCCCTGGAGGATTCATACTGCTCGCGTGCTGCGCGGAGCTGTGCCTGCGCAGTAGAAAGCTGCATGGTCGCCGTCGCGAAGCCCACGGCGGCGTCCAGCTGCGCCTGTGTCAGGGAGCCGTAGGCGGATTCCAGGTTCCCAAGCAGTCCGGGCACGCTGTCCAGACCGGAATCCACGGCTTTCAGACCCTCACGGACGCCGGAAATCCGGTCGCTGAGCGCCTGGGAAATATCGATCGCCTCGATGACATCCAGTGTGCTGTCAACTCTGGCGAGTGCAGTCGTAATCGCGGAGACCTGTTTCATCAGTTCCGAGAAATTTTCGGCTGTCGCGTTTCCGGCATTGCTGACGGAGGTGAGTGCTGACTGGATGCTCTTTTTCAGCTGATCAATCTGCTCTTTTGTATAAGCGGCGTTATAATTCTGCTGCGCGGAGGACAATTCCTTCTGCGCGCCGGTGACAGCTTCCTGTGCCTGCAAGAGGTTTTGCTGTGCCTGCTGATAGAGCTGCTGCAGCGCAGCCGGGTCAGAAATAGCCTGCTGGATTTCCGGGGGAAGCTGCGCGATCTGCTGCTGAATCTGCTGCAGCTGCTGGAGCTGAGCCGCCTGCTGTGCGGCGCCGGAAGGAAGTCCTGCCTGCTGGCCGGAAGAATCTCCTGCCTGGCCGGTGGAATCGGCGGAACTGTCTGTCTGACCGGCGGATCCTGCTGAATCGTCTGCCGTCCCGGAGGCATCGGAGGTCTCTTGGGCCGCATCAGAACTGGATGATGTATCTGCAGCCTGCTGATCGTCTCCACCGTCCGTACCCGCTGCCTGCCCGCTGCCGGCATCCTGCTGTCCGCCTGCGCCCGCCTGGCTGCCGGCCTGCGCGGCAGATTCAGCAAGGTCGCCGAGCTGACTGAGCGCCTGATCTGCCGACTCCGTAATATCTTCCAGCTGATCCAGCGCTTTTCCTGCCTGGTCCGCCGCGCCCGACAGGCCTTCCGCGGCGTCTTCAACAGGCTGCTGCGCCAGCTCTGCTTGCTGCGCGGCGAGTTCCATCGCGCTCTGAACCAGCTGAACATAGGCGGAAGCCTCCTCCACTGCGTCATTCAGATCAGACACAGTGTCTTTCGCAGTGTTTACCGCATCGTCCTTCTGCGGCTCCAGGTCTTCCACTGCGTTCTGCAGCAGCGTCAGCGTGCCGCCAAGGGATTCCAGCTGCGTGCGCAGTGTGGAAGAGATTCCCGGAACCTGGCCGCTGATCTGGTCAAAGATCGAAGACGCCACTGTGGAACCGAAGGACGCCTCCTGCTTCTCAAGCGCGTCCTGTCCCTCACGCACCTTCTTTTCTGCGTCATCCAGCTGCTTTCGCGCGTCTGCAAGCGCGTCGTTTGTTTTTCCGAGAATCCGGTCGTTGATCTTGTCGATTTTATCCTGGTTCAGCTCCACCTGGATGGATTTTTCCACAGAACCAATGGTCGTGACACGCGCCACGCCTTCCTGACGCTCCATGTACGGGACAACTTCATCGCGCACATAGTCGGTCAGGTCGTAAACGTCGTATCCGTCCCGGCTGACAGCGACGTACATGGTTGCCATCATGTCCATGCTGATTTCCATGATATTGGGCGTGCTGACGTCATCCGGAAGCGCGGCCGACACCTCATCGACTGCGCCGGATACTTTTACCA
Source organism: Eubacterium sp. (assembly GCA_017475785.1). The sequence goes on from JAFVEX010000174.1 coordinate 5,404, forward strand.
GAGCGCTGTCCATATTGGTTCCGTCTTCAAACTCAAGCTGCGTCATGCAATAGTTTTCCGCGTTCGCGGTCGTGATGTTTTTGACGCCGCTGATCGTCCCGAGGGCGCGCTCCATCGGCACGCCAACGGTGTTTTCGACTTTTTCGGGACTAGCGCCGGGATAGGCAGTAATCACCATCAGATAAGGCAGATTCATCTCTGGAAGAAGATCTGTCGAGAGACGTGTGACAGATACGACCCCGAGCGTAATGATCATAATGACGAGAACAAGGATCGTAAATGGTTTTTTGACACTGAATTTTTCCATATATATAATGCAGTTCCCATCCAGGGTAAAAATAATTAACGTAAACAACCTAATCAGGGTCATTATACATGAAACTGCATGCAGATACAATTAAATTGTGATATCATGGAGATGTGAGAGCACCGGGAATGCTGGCTGTTCTGAGACCAGATGGCCGGTGCCGGGAATGTCGGCTGCTTTGAGATCAGACAGCTGGCGCCGGGAATGCCGGCTGCTTTGAGACCAGATGGCCGGTGCCGGGAACGCCGGCGGGCATGAGTTCTGCTGGAAAGCGCCGGGGCGCGCCACGAAAAAGTTACAGCTCAGATCCTGTCAGATCCCTGCGGGATCTTTACAGTTTTATTTTCAGTAAGGAAAGAAGGTGTCCAGCCATGGGCCAGTCACAGAAAAAGAAAAAAATCAGTCCAGTCCTGATCATTGTGATCCTCATCTGCCTCGCGGTGCTTGGATTCTCCGCGTATAAGCTGATCTCGACCATGCTTGAATACAAACGGGGAACGGATGAGTACAACGGTCTTCGCGGCTACACGGAGGAGCAGGCAGAAGACAGCAGCCTGAAGGCAGAGGGCACAGAGAGTGACGCTGCCGTGCTGCGATGTCCGATCAGCGTGGACTTCGACGCGCTGAAGGCGATCAATGAGGATATCGTCGGGTGGCTCTATATCAAGACACTCGACATCAGTTATCCGATCGTCCAGGGCGAGGACAACAGCTTCTATCTGCACCAGACGTTTGAGAAAAAATATAATTTCGCCGGCTCCATTTTTATGGATATGGACAATCGCTCCGATTTTGAGGATCCCAATACGATCATCTACGGACACAATATGAAGAATGATTCCATGTTCGGCAGACTGGATGAATATTTCAAGGAAGACGCGGACACAGACGATCCGCATTTCTGGATCCTCGTTCCGGGGGCGGAGTACTGCTATGACATGTTCAGCATGGACCGCGTCGATCCAAGCGGAGAAGTCTACACGCTGTTTTCCGGGGCAGACGAAACCTTCGTAGAATACGCCAGAAAACGCGCCGCTGCGTCAGTCGTCGAACTACCGCCGCAGGAATTTACGACAAACAGCAAAATCGTCACACTGTCCACCTGCACAGGCGACTCCGTCGCCCGCTACGTCGTACAAGGCGTCCGTACCGTCATACTGCGGCACGGTAAGTAACCCTTTTTTCTGTGTATATTTAACAGAGTTCTGATAATGAGCAAGTTTCAAAAGGAGGAGCCACATATGAACCAGATCGAACAGCTGCAGAATCTGATTGATACCCACGAGCGTATTGTGTTTTTTGGCGGGGCAGGCGTCTCGACGGAGAGCGGAATTCCGGATTTCCGGAGTGTGGACGGGCTTTACAACCAGAAATATAAATACCCGCCGGAGACCATGCTGAGCCACACGTTTTTTGTCACGCATCCGTCGGACTTTTTTGAGTTTTACCGGGATAAGGTGCTCGCGCTGGACGCGGATCCGAACGCTGCGCACCTCAAGCTGGCGGAGCTGGAGGAGGCGGGCAAGCTGACTGCGGTTGTGACGCAGAACATTGACGGACTGCATCAGAAAGCCGGCAGCAAAACGGTGTACGAGCTGCATGGAAGTGTGCACCGCAATTACTGCACAAAGTGCGGCGCATTTTATGACGGCGCGTACATCAAGGCCAGTCCGGATGTTCCGTACTGTGAGAAATGCGGCGGAATGATCAAGCCGGACGTCGTTCTGTATGAGGAAGGGCTGGACAATGATGTGATCAACGGGGCTGTCCGGGCGATCCGCGAGGCGGATATGATCATCGTCGGCGGCACCTCGCTTGTCGTGTACCCTGCCGCAGGTCTTCTGCAGTATTTCGGCGGCGATACCATTGTGCTGATCAACAAGGGGCAGACCGGCATGAACGCGAAGGCGAGCCTTGTGATTCGTGACCCGATCGGAGAAGTGCTGGGACAGATCCACGTGTGAGGAGCCTTTTTCGGGCTGGAGCATGTCAGCTGCCAGGAGTGACGCGGTTCTTTTCCGGGGTTCCGGTCGGGGATCCCTTCGAAGGGGCTTATGCAGGGATCTTCGACTTTGAGTGAAAAGTTAAATTCAACATGTAAAATTAAATTCCACACTGAAGACTAAATTCCACAAATAGAGGGTTTGACACCTTTTCATATAGCGATTAATGTAGAACTTAGCCCGTTGACGACCTGTTTCTATTAAAAAA
>JAFVEX010000175.1 GCA_017475785.1 Eubacterium sp.
GAGATGATACGGTTTAATACACAGTATTTGATTGCAGAGTTTTTGGAGCGTCCGCGCAGGCTTTGCAGGTGTTACATGCACATGCTGATCCACTGCCTGTTCCGCCATCCGTTTGCGAAGCAGCAGTATACAGACGCGGAATTATTTGATCTCTGCGCAGATATCGCCGCAGAAGCCATCCTCGATTCAATCGATCACACGGTGGTGTATGAAATTCCTTCTGATTTCCGTACATCCTGGTACCGGCAGCTGAAAGAAGAAATTCATGTGCTGACAGCAGAGAAGCTGTACCAGTATTTTACGGAGCATCCGTGCGATGTAGAGACGGAGCTGCGCCTGAAACAGGAATTTCTGCAGGATGATCACAGCTTCTGGGAGCGGATGAACAAAGACCAGAAAGCCCCGGACCGGCAGCAGACCGAGCAGAGGAGACAGCAGGAGCAGAACTGGAAAAACCGCGCAAAGAGCACGCAGAGCCTGCTGGAGGGCGGCGGCCGGGAGGCAGATGATACGGCCGGGAGTCTCGGGTGGACGCTCGCGTTTGAGAATGATCAGAAAACGGATTACCGTGAATTCCTGCGGCGTTTTGCGACGATACGCGAGGAGGTGCGCATCGACCCGGATGGGTTTGACTACGCTTATTATAACTATGGCATGACGCTTTACGGGAATATGCCTCTGATCGAAGAAAATGAGTACCGTGAAGTCAGCGGAATCGATGAGCTGGTCATCGCGATTGATACATCCGGCTCGACCAGAGCTTCTCTGGTGCAGCGCTTTTTGAATGAAACAGCGGCGATCCTGTCAGCGCAGGAGACGTTTTTTCACAGGGTGCATGTCCACCTGATCGAATGCGACGACCAGGTGCAGAGTGACCTGCTGCTTGAAGATGTACGGGAATTAAAGCGCTATGCGGACGCGTTTGATGTGCAGGGCGGGATGGGAACCGATTTCCGGCCGGTCTTCCAGTATATACGCGAACTCCAGCGCGCCGGAGAGCTGCAGCACCTGCGCGGCCTTCTGTATTTTACGGATGGATTCGGGACGTATCCGGAGGAGCCGACGGCCTACGACACGGCGTTTGTATTCTGGATGGATGAAGCATACAATGACAGCGAAGTTCCCGACTGGGTCATCAAGCTGTATGCCGGCAGCGGGACGCCGACGGTTCATGAAAAGACATAAAGATCACACCCGCAGGAATGAATGGAGCTGATTTTATGAATATTAAAGAAGCAAAGGAAGAAATTATCCGCACAGTCAATGCCTACCGCAGGAAGGACGAAACCGGAGCTTACGAGATCCCTGCCGCCCAGCAGCGGCCTGTCCTGCTGATGGGACCGCCCGGGATCGGCAAAACAGCAATCATGGAACAGGTTGCGCAGGAGTGCGGCATCGGGCTCGTGTCCTACACGATCACACACCACACGCGTCAGAGCGCGATCGGTCTTCCGTTGATCGCCCACCGTACCTTCGGAGGTCAGGACTACGCCGTTACCGAATATACGATGAGCGAAATCGTTGCCTCAGTCTATGAGCAGATCGAGCGCACAGGGATTGAAGAGGGCATCCTGTTTCTGGATGAAATCAACTGCGTGTCCGAGACACTGACGCCGACGATGCTGCAGTTTCTGCAGTACAAAACCTTCGGCACTCACAAGGTGCCGGACGGCTATGTGATCGTGACGGCCGGAAACCCGCCGCAGTACAACCGCTCCGCCAGAACATTCGATATTGTCACGCTCGACCGTGTCAAGCGGATGGAGATCGAGGCAGATTTTGGGGTCTGGAAGGAATACGCTTACCGCAGAGGCGTTCATGGATCCGTGCTGTCCTATCTGGAAATCCGGCAGAAACATTTCTATGTGATCCGGACAGAGCTGGAGGGAAGGACGTTTGTGACGGCACGCGGATGGGAGGATCTCTCGCGCATGCTGTCTGTCTACGAAAAGATGGGTGAGCCGGTCACAGAGCAGATGGTCGTCCAGTACGTGCAGGATCCGGAGATCGCGCGGGACTTCGCGCTGTATTACGCTCTGTACCAGAAATACAAAGAGGTATACCGGATCGAGGCAATTCTGGATGGGGCATCTCCGGATGATCCCGACGCGCTTCGTGAAATACCATTTGATGAAAAGCTCAGCCTGATCCGTCTGCTGGCAGACGGACTGCATCAGACATTCACGGGCTTCGCGGAACAGCTGTCAGTACAGGAGATCCTGTTTGACTGGATCAGAGAAATCCGGGATTCTGCAGACCAGCCAAAGACTGCCGCAGACGCCCGGCAGATTCCGGAGGAGTTCGGCAAACAGAAAAAGGCTATGCTGGAGTGGAAGGCGGAAGCAGGCATGCTGAGTGATGAACAGACGCGCGGCATGCGGCGCGCTCTGCTTGCGTGGGACGAGCTGGCAGGACTGGCCGCGGAAGCTCCGCCAGAACGTTCTGGCCAGGATCTGAACACACAGATAAAAACCTGGTTTTCCGCGCGGGAAGAACAGCGCATGGAGTACGCAGAAAAGGCAGGCACGCGTCTGACAAATGCATTCGCGTTTATCGAGCGGGTTTACGGCAGCGGGCAGGAGATGGTCATGCTTTTGACAGAGCTGAATGCAGACTGGTATTGCCTGCAGTTTATCAGCGCCTATGGAAACGACGCATACGATAAATACAATCAGCTGCTTTTGCTGCGCGACAGGCAATCCGCCCTCCGGCAGGAGATCCTGCGTCTGGCATAGCGTTCGCAAAATAACTGGACTGGGGCGAAAAGCTGAAACAGAGGGAAAAACTAAGGCAGCGATAAGAATCTACCAGAAATTCTGACAAAGGGAGAAGCAGGTATGAAATGTCATTTTCCGGAAATGAAGAAAAAACTTGGATTTGGATGTATGCGGCCGCCTGTTCTTGACAACCCGTGAGATAGCTGTTAAAATGGCTTTGCGCATGTGGAAACGCGCAAAAACATAACTGCAGCGGTATCGAAGTGGTCATAACGAGGCGGTCTTGAAAACCGTTTGGGGGCAACCCCACGGGGGTTCGAATCCCTCCCGCTGCGCGCTCAGAAAGGGGAAAATTCCTTGTATTTACAGGGGGTTTTCCTCTTTCTTTTCTGTAAATGTATATCTTCTTTTGATGACACTTTGATGACAGTTAAAAATCAAGAATTGAAACAAAATCACCCCGGCCTCCGACAAATAGATAGAAGGGAAAACCCTTCCATGCGCATGTAAAAAACGGAGAAAGGATGGCATATGAATGACCTGATCAAACGGGCTATGCGGGGAGACGCGCAGGCGTTTTCGGATTTAATACAACAGCATACGCAGACGCTCTACAAAACTGCCCGGTCGATTCTGCGCACAGACGCGGATGTCGCGGACGCAATTCAGGAGACGATTCTCGCGTGCTGGGAGGGACTGCGCCATCTGCGCGAGCCGCGGTATTTTCGCACATGGATGACGCGCATCCTGGTCAACAAGTGCTATGACCAGATTCGCTCCCGAAGCCTCTATGCGGAGCTGGACGAAGCACAGGAACCGGCACAGACAGAGGTCTCCTATGAAAACATCGAGTGGAAGGAGACGTTAAAGACCATTGATGAGAAATATCGTTTACCGTTGATGCTCTATTACATCGAGGGGTTTAAGACAAGGGAAATTGCACAGATCCTGGACATGCCGGAGGCGACGGTGCGGACACGCCTGGCGAGAGGACGGTCCGTTGTCGCTGAACAACTCGGATACTCCGGAAGGAAAAAGGAAGAGCGACGCGCACCGCGGGTGAACGCGATTCAGACCCAAAGGGGGGACGTATTATGAATAGAGAAGAAATTCAAGTATTAAAACAGGATGTTGTAATCCCGGAGGTGGTGTAGCAAAAAGTCGAGGAAACACTGCGTTCTATCATAAATGCAAGCAATGCAAATATAGAGGAACAGACCGCCGCTACAGGGATGCGCCGCCGGACGTTCCGGATGCCGCGCGTGGCCGCCGTGCTTGCCGCTACTTTGGTTTTTGGCACAGTTTCGGTTGCCGCGGGTGTCTACTATCGCTGGAACCACGGTCTCGAGCAGACCCTGCATGTCGCGGAGGAAGAGAAGGAGATCATCGAGGGAACCGGCGTGGTAGACCGCTTCGAGAGCAACAGGACGGCAACGTGCAACGGAATCACGGTTATGGTGGAGCAGACACTCGTGGATAACTACAATGCCTATGCGGCCTTTCGTGTCGAGGGCCTTGTGCTGGACAGAGAAACCACGGAGCCATCCTTTGATAAATACGACATCCGGCTGTTCGAGAACGGAAAGGAAATCGAGTACGGATACAGTTCCATGGGGGCTTCCTTCTACAATGGGTGGCACATCGGACAGGACGGAACCGCATGGAACGAAGACGGGCTGCGCGCAATTGACAACCCCTCCCTGCCGGAGGTGTACCGCCAGAAAGACGGAAGCTACATTCTTCTCATGAATATCTTCCATGACGAGCGCGGAGCTTTTTTGGGAAAAGAAATCGAGTGTTCCTTCAAAGATCTCGGCACTGTCGCAAAAGCGAGCCATGAGACAACGGTAGAGGGAGAGTGGACATTGCGATGGCAACACAAAGGAACGCCGGATAGCGAAACATTTCAGATGAAGGAAGCCCTCGGCGACACCGGTGCAATCGTTACGGAAATAGAGCTCTCGCCAATTTCCATTCGGATCGATTATAATTGGCCGCGGCAGCGGGTAGAAAAATCAGGAGAAGACGCCGAGGCCGGGGAGACGGTTTCCTATGGAGAATACGCAGACCCGCCACACTTTATGGGGGTGAAGACGGCAGACGGAGCGATTCACTTGCTCATTGGCGGCAGCGGCAAGCTTGGATACCCGGAAGAGACGGGCGACCTGTGGCAGGCAGTTCATGCGCTTGACGAAATAATCCTGGTGGAAGATGTCACAGATATCCTCTTTCTTAAGGAGAGCTGGGAGAACGGAACCGTGCCCACCGAAGAGAACTTCTATCTTGTTCCCGTCCGCTAATTAGAATTCATACAACCGCGGGAAACGTTGTTTTCACAGCGTTTCCCGCCCTTTTCTGCGCTGTTATTTAAGTTGTGGAGATCACCGTTTGAGCAATTTCTCTTCCAGCATAACTTGATGTTACGAAGCTGTATCTTTTAATTGCTCCTTTAACCGTGCTATTTCAGCCGCCAGTCGCGCGTTTTCGTCAGACAGGGCGGAGATTGTCTGGCTTTGTTCATCGAGTTGCTGGCTTTGCTGGTCGAGCTGCTGAATTTTGAGATTCAGTTCCTGCGTTTTATCTGCCAGATCTTTTTCAAGTTCTTTGCGTGACTCCGCTTTTGAACGCTCAAACAAAAGCCAGCGTTCGCGGGCTTCACACTGGTAGCGAACTTTTTCTTCCTGCGTCAGTTTGTGAAGATGCCCGGCTGCCTGTTCAAGCGTTGGATTATCTTTTGTAATCATTTGAAGTTCCTCCCATGTTTCGGCACGGAAAAAACGTGCCCAGGAATATTGATTAGGTAATCATTGCAGAGACGAAACGGAACTGGGCCGGAAGACTGATAGAACTGATTGATCATAGTATTGGATTCTTTGTATTTCATTAAGCACCTCCTTGTTGCAATGCGCAACATAATACCACATATATAATAATATGTCAAGTAAACAATAATTTATTGGTTTGTTTCGAGAAACTCTCTGGGAGGCAAACAGAGTCCGGTACTTCAGACAGTTGCGGCAAAGAATACAGGAATCATTCCGAATAACTTTGTATTATTGATTGTGATCACAATTGTCGCGATGTGGCTGCTGTATAAAACAAAGCTCGCGCACAAAGTTCCGGCCTGCGGTTCAAATGAGACGACGGCGCATCTTTCCGGTGTACACGTGAAACGTGTCAGAATGCTGGCTTTTATAGCCTGCGATATCATCGCGTGCCTTATGGGTCTGATCGTTCTGGGCAACCTGGGACAGGCGTTCAAGGATATGGCTTCCGCGTATGTCATGCCGAGCATTGCGGCAGTTGTCATCGGAGGACTGAACATTAACGGAGGACAGAAGAACTACATCGGTGTCATTCTTGGCGCGATGGTTCTGCAGATACTCACCAATATGTTTGTTGCGCTGGGACTCGGTGACAGCGGAGGATACCTTGGATCGGGCGTCATCCTCCTGCTGATGCTGATCGTCTATGTCGGCGAGCGCTCGAATCGATAAGCTAACCGAAATAAGATGAAGATGAACCGTATGATACCGTATGATAAATGAATATGGTATGATGAAAAGGAAGTGACGGCAGCACCGGCGCTTCCTTTGTCATTTGCCGGATGAATGCTTCGGATGAGGAGGAAGAGGATGAACTCTGAAAACATGAACCATCAATTGACACACTTGAATGAGAAAGGCGAAGCCCGCATGGTGGATGTCAGCGAAAAAGACATCACAGTGAGGACGGCACGCGCACAGGCGGTCGTCACGATGAAAGAAGAGACGCTGAATATGATTGTCGATGGGAAAATCGCGAAGGGAGATGTTTTTCCTGTGCGAGGATCGCCGGCATCATGGCGGCCAAGAAAACCAGCGATCTGATTCCCATGTGCCACCCGATTCCGATCGAAAAGGTTGAACTGTCGATCGAAGCCATATCGTCCGACCAGGTCCGAATCGAGAGTTTTGCGAAATGTTCACACAAAACAGGAATTGAAATGGAGGCGCTTACGGCGGCATCCGTCGCGGCGCTGACCATCTATGATATGTGTAAGGCCGTCGACCGCGGAATGCATATCGATGAGGTTCGTCTGCTGTATAAGTCCGGCGGGAAGTCGGGCACGTACCAATATAAATAGAGTCCCTGTTTTGACAGCTGCAATCAGGGACGTTACAGGGATGAGCAGGTTTTTCAATCGATACTGCGGCATTTGAGAAAAAACATGGATGTTCGTATGATGAAGCGTTGATTTTTCAAAGACCGGAAAGAAAACCGGGAGGCTGCTTCAGGGCACACGGATCTGCAGAACCTGCGCAAACAGGGCGTCATTTCCGGTGATGAGTACCGCGAGGCGTCCTCTGGTGCGCGTGAGTGCCTCGTAGAGAACAGCAAGCGCTGAATTGTTGTCTTCTTCTGTGCCAGCTTCTCCGGATCTGCATAGATGCATCGATTCATCATAATAGAAGGTATCGTCCAGAGTGATCAGCACATGGTCATATTCCTGCGCGACCAGATCCTTCTCGGGCATCAGGCCGGAAGCCGGGCTGATCTGCTGAAATCCCTGCGCTGCGTAGTAATCGGAAATCAGCTGTTCTTCTTTTTGGTTTTCTGCGCACAGTACATCGATGCAGCTGTAATCAGCATGAACTGTGCGGTCTTTCAGGTTGAAGAGGTTCCGCATGAAGGCAAAGACAGGGCGGTTGATCCGGATGTTTCCGGAAAAGGCAAAGGTGTTTGTCTGAAAACTCCGTATGACCTGTTCGGCGTCCTCCATTGGCGAGAACAGAGCCCGGATGCTGTATGGGTCATAGGACAGGATGCAGGGCACATGGTCTTTGCAGGCGTCCGAAAGAAGCACAGAAAGAAAGCCGGCCGGAAGACGGTTTGCCTCGTCGACTAAAATGTATGCATACTGAGCCGGTTCAAACTGCGCCGGGAGGACAGGTGCCTCTGATGCAGCTGGATCAATCTGTCTGGCGCACGGATCCGGTGAAGCAGGATGAATCTGTCTGGCGCACGGATCCGGTGAAGCTGGATGAATCTGTCTGGCGCACGGATCCGATAGAGCCGGATCAGGTGCAGTCAGTTGAATTCCGCGCACATCTGTGGCGCCAAATTCAGTTCCGGACAGAATGGTGACATTCCGGAGACGGGCGTTGATCGTGTGGTGACCTTCCTGGAGGGTACCGCCATGTATAAACAGCACCTTCCTTTTCCGCGAGAGGACAAGTGCCAGATCGAAGAGAAGCAGCGTTTTGCCTGTTCCAGCGCTCCCTGTCACGGCTACAACTGGTGTCTCAGACGGCGCATCCGCCGCTGTATGCTCGGTTCCGGGAATAAGATTCAGGATCCGGCGCCGAAACTCCCACTGCTGATTTGTCAGAAAATATCTCCCCTGCAGAAATCGGTCCGGCACACTGATTGGCGAAATCAGATAGTCAGAAGAACGAAAATACCGGTCCAGTCCCTCGCCGATAAAGGTCTGAAAGCGGTTTTTTGTGAGAACTTCAGCAAGCTCATCGACTGCGGCTTCCCGCAGATATCGTTTTTCATTCAGCTGGTAGAGGGTATCCGTTTCCATGACATAGGTAAAGGAATAGATGGATTTGGAGACATTTGAGAGATAATACCGGTTCTGCTCCAGCTGTCTGCGGATGCGGTCTTCCGGAACAGCCTCGCTTTTCAGTTCAATATTCAGGACACTGGAGGCATCAGCAGAGAACTTCAGCAGGTCGAATTCTTTGCTGATATGTGCGATTGAATAGGAAAACCAGAATCCGTCCAGAAGGGAGACCCAGTTTTGATACGCAGGGCGGCATTCAAAACACGTCCCGAGCCTGTTCACCAGGGCACACAAAGAAGCGGCCTCATGTTCACTGACCGTTTTTCGGTCAGAGCGGCCGGAGAGTGCCTGCAGCAGACGGGAAAACGCATCCTGCCGCGTACTGGTTCTTGTGAGGGTAAAAAGGTTCAGGGCGTTCATAACTGGCTCCGGGATACTTTTCCATGTTGCGCCGCGGCAAAGAAGATCGATTTGCGCCTCCGCTGGCGCGCAAAGAGCGCGCAAGCGCACTCTGTTTTCCGCTCAGGCTTCCAGTTATCAAATCCGGATGCAATCATCGCAGCCGGCGCGGACGACAGTGTCGAAATACGAGTGATCGTTATTTTAATAATAAAGGATTTCACCTGCTATTTCAATCAGGAGGAGTTTGGGGCATCAGATATGAGATATGAGATAATCGTCCCAGTCCCTTTTATGAAAAATGTCAGAAAAAAAGACAGCAGAAAGGCAGTGAAAGGATACAAAAAGAAGCAGCCGCACTTGATTTGATTCAGTGCGGCTGCTTCAAGTAATTACAGATCCAGCTTCAGATCATTCTCTTTTATCCATCCGATTTTCCGCAGCGGCATCGCGATGACCGGTGTCAGAACCGCCGGGAGCACGAAGCAGATCAGAAGCAGGCCGACCCAGTCGAAGCCTGTGATCGCTGCGCGCGTACCTTCCGCAATGTCGTTGACCCAGCCGGTGTAGACGCCGATCTGGCCGACAAGTCCGCAGGTGCCCATGCCAGAGGCAACCGGCGTACCGTTCATCTGCATCTTAAACAGGCATGTCGCGATCGGCCCTGTGATGGCGGAAGTGATGATCGGCGGAATCCAGATGCGCGGGTTGCGTACAATGTTGCCCATCTGCAGCATAGAGGTGCCGATGCCCTGCGCGAGGAGGCCGCCCCACTTATTCTCACGGAAGCTCATTACCGCAAATCCGACCATCTGCGCGCAGCAGCCTGCGACAGCGGCTCCGCCGGCCAGCCCGACCAGCCCGAGCGCGGCGCAGATTGCCGCGGAAGAGATCGGCAGCGTCAGCGCAATGCCGACGACGACGGAAACAAGTATGCCCATCGCGAACGGCTGCAGATCGGTCGCCCACATGATCAGCTCACCGAACTTCATCGCTGCCTTTCCGAGGGCGGGCGCCCACCAGGCCGACAGCGCGACGCCGACGCCGATGGTGACAAGCGGTGTGACAAGAATATCAACCTTTGTCTCCTTCGATACAGCTTTTCCGAATTCAGAGGCAAAGATCGCGACAAAGAGCACGGCCAGAGGTCCGCCCGCGCCACCGAGCGCGTTGGAAGCAAATCCTACAGTCACAAGCGAAAACAGAACCAGTGGAGGCGCCTGCAAAGCGTAACCTATGGCGACCGCCATGGCAGGTCCGCTCATCGCGGATGCCAGCCCGCCGACGGTGTAAGTCGCTTCTCCGACAGTTGCCACGGGATTCGTCAGAAATCCGATGTGGAACTGTGAGCCGATCGTGTTGATGATCGTTCCGATCAGCAGGGACGCAAACAGTCCCTGTGCCATGGCACCGAGCGCGTCAATGCCGTAGCGCTTCGCGGAAATTTCGATGTTTTTTCGCTTCAGAAATGCACGAAACCCCTTATTCTCCTTACTCATTTTACTTTCTCCTTGTATCTACACAGAGCATGTACGCCAGTGACCTTCATCCTTATATCATGTTCATGGATGAATGAACCGGGCACAACCATACAAGACAGGTGTCTTGTCAGATATCATGTCAATTATAATGCCCATTTGTGTTTTGTCAATGAAAACTTTTCTTTGATTATTGTTCAAGGCGGACAAAAGTATTCCAAAATTGTCCTTTGGTACATGAAAATACATTCTGTGGATAAGGGTGGAGAAGGTCTGAGTAATCATTTAGGAGAGATGAATTGACTTTCCAGTAAAGAGACAGTAAAATATATAAGACAGTAAAAATACAGTAAAAAATATTCGGACAGTAAAAGAAGAGTAAAACAGAGGTGCAAACATGTCAAATTCTAATCCCTATACATTGGTGTTCGGACAGCCGCCGCTTGAATTGATAGAACGATCGGCTCAGGCAGAGCGTATTATCAGTGAGTTTAAACAGGAGAGACCTGCCAATTCCATTAATCTGATAACGGGCGTACGCGGATGTGGAAAGACGGTGTTTGTCACAGGGATCGCAGACAGATTGCGAAGCAAAGAGTGGATCATTATCAATTTGAATGCGCAAAGAGACCTGCTTCAAAGTCTCGCGGCGAAGTTGAACAGTGACCGAAAGCTGAATCAGCTGTTTCGAAATGCAGAGATTAACCTTCAGGCATTTGGAATTGGAGTCGGGATCAGCGGGATTCCACCGATTGACGATATTGAGGAAGCCCTGATCAGAATGCTGCGCAGTATCAAAAAGCAGCATCAGAGAGTTCTGATCACAATCGATGAGGCAACGAATACCAATGATATGCGGGTATTTGCAAGCGCCTACCAGATTTTTCTTCGGGAACAGCTTCCCGTTTTTCTATTGATGACCGGTCTGTATAAAAACATTGACAGCCTGAGAAATGCCGATGGTATGACATTCCTTGAGCGGGCGCCGCGTACAGTGCTCGCGCCCCTGAATCAACAGGCTATGACGCAGAAGTATATGGAAACTCTGCAGATCCGGCAGGATGAAGCTGCGAGACTGTCAAAGGCTACGAAGGGGTATTCATTTGCATTTCAGACGATCGGGTATTTTTATTGGGAAAATCCGATGGATCCGCAGAAGGCAATGGCGAATGCGATGGACTATCTCGAGGAATTTGCATACAGAAAAATATGGTCTGAGCTGTCACGTAAGGATAAGGAGGTCGTGCTTGCAGTCTCCAAAGTAAAAAACGGTGAAATAATGCGGATCAGAGAAGTGCTGCACTATTCTACGAATCAGTTTAATCCATATAGAAATCGGCTGATCAAGGCAGGAATCATCTGCAGCCCCTTGAATGGGATTGTAGAGTTTGCGCTGCCGGGCTTTGGAGAATTTGCAGAGAGGGTGACGGAAGAAGGATCTATATGATCTGTCTTGTTATTTAAGTCTCGTGTTGCTATCATTAATTGAAGAATTTTGGGAAAAACAGAATTCGGAGGACGAAACGATATGAATGCGTCTGAGCGCAGAGAAAAACTGCTGAAATACATCAGAAAGCAGACAGAACCGGTCAGCGCGTCGGTTCTGGCCGGGGAGTTCAATGTGAGCCGGCAGATTATTGTGGGCGATATCGCGATTCTCCGCGCCGCAGGAAATCAGATCGACGCCACGCCGCGCGGGTACCTCCTGCAGACACAGGAGGCAGAAGGAATCCGCCGGCAGATCGTCTCGCTCCACACACCGGAGCAGATGGAAGAAGAACTGAATATCTGTGTCGATTACGGCTGC
>JAFVEX010000176.1 GCA_017475785.1 Eubacterium sp.
GTATCCCGGCCTCCAGATGGCCGCCAGAGGCACGCTGGTGCGTGATGCGCGACTCCTTGTAGCGGCGCATCAGTGTCCTGTCGTCCGCGTCAAGATACAGCAGACTGATCTGAATTCCCTGCTGTTTCAGTTCCCGCAGAACATCGTCCAGCCTCTCCAGCGTTCTGCCGACCCGCACATCGATTCCGATGGCAAACCTGTCTATCTGCGTTTCCTCCGAGCCCGCCAGCCGGATGCACTGGCTGATCAGCTGAACGGGGATGTTGTCAACGCAGTAGTATCCGTCGTCCTGAAAAAAATTCAGCGCCGTGCTTTTTCCGGCGCCGGACATTCCTGTCACTATGACACAGCGCATGTCGTTTGCTCCTCCCTGGGAAAGTTCTTTCGCAATCTACGTCTATGTGCATAAATCGCGACAGCCTTTTTTCAGAATTCTCCGAGAAACTTCACCTCTGTCTCAAGTCTGATCCCGGACTGTTCTTCCACGACATCCTGTACATGGCGGATCAGACGGATGACGTCTGCGGCAGACGCTTTTCCGGTGTTGACCAGAAAACCACAGTGCTTTTCGGATATTCTGGCATCCCCGACAGACGCGCCCGCAAGCCCTGCCTCCATAATCAGCTTTCCTGCGAAATTCCCTGCAGGGCGCTTGAAGGTACTGCCCGCGCTCGGGTAGTTCAGCGGCTGTTTGCTTGTGCGCGCCTCCCGCAGTTCTTCCATCCGGGCAGTGATTGCCTGACGGTCTCCTGGCTGCAGGCACATCTCTGCCTCCAGCACGATCCATCCCTCCGTCTGGACGAGGCTTGTGCGGTATCCAAGACCAAGCTCCGACACGTCCAGCGTCCGGATCTGGTTTTCCCGGTCAAGAATCGTAACAGTGCGGAGAATATCCTTCATCTCGCCGCCGTACGCGCCGGCGTTCATGGTCACGGCTCCGCCGAGTGTCCCGGGAATGCCTGAGGCAAATTCCATACCTGTCAGGCCTGCGTCCCGCGCAGACGCCGCAAGCGCGGAAAGAAGGGCGCCTGCCTCTGCCCGCACGGTACACCCCTCCACCGAAAAGGATTCCATGTTTTTAAAAATCTGGATGATGACGCCGCGGTAACCGGCGTCGCTCACGAGAAGATTGCTGCCGTTTCCCAAAATGAAAAACGACACGCCGCTGTTCCGGCAGACCGCGACCGCTTCTGCCGCCTGCCGGGCATTCTGCGGCAGCACAAAGATGTCCGCGGGACCGCCGATCCGAAATGTCGTATGCCTGCTCATCGGTTCCTGAGCCAGAACATTTTCCCTGCCGACACATTCCGCCAGCGTCTCAAACAGCTGCTTCATGGCGCACCTCACTCCTGTTCATTTTCTTCATCCCAGTTGTCATCTTCCTGACTCTCGTCCCAGTTATTATCTTCCTGGTCATCGTCCCAGGTTTCTTCTTCCTGACTTTCGTCCCAGTTATCTTCGCCAGCGGCGTCACCGCCGTTTTCTTCCTGGAATTCACTGTCTGTACCGTCGTCGGCAGTTTCCGCGGATCCATCTTCGGCATCTCCCGCGTCATCTCCCTGGGCTGTCTCCCCGTCCGCGGCAGTCCCGTCAGCGGCGGCTGTTCCGGCAGACTGCGCTGTCTGGACAGTTCCCCCGAGTTCTTCAATGTAGTATGCGGCAGATGTCGCCCTGCGGGTATCCGGGAACAGATCTACGATCCGCTGGAACGTCTCGATTGCCTTCTGCGTGTCGCCGTTCGCGCGGTACGAGAGCGCGAGATAGTCCAGAACCGTGTAGTTCTCGTCATCCAGCGCCAGAGCCTTCTCGAGATTTTCAATTGCCTCGCCCCACTGCTCATAGTCAAAGGCGTTCATTCCGTCGGTCTTATAGCGCTCAACTGCGATTTCCTTTGTCTCGTTATACACCGTGTCATACAGATTTCTGGATTCTCTGGAAAGCAGACTGGCATCGATTCCCGCGATTGCGTCTGCCGCGTCTGTATACCGCCCTTCCTGGTAGGCGACATACGCGGTCAGCAGTTTTTCCGCCGCCTCCGCGGTTTTTTTGGCGTCATCCACCTCCTTGCGGGCGGATACAGCTGAATCATTGGATTCATCCACTTCACCCTGCAGCTGCGTGATCTGATCTTCCTTCGAAGCAACTGTATTGTTGTATTCCACCATCTGCTCATTTGCCTCGCGGCTGGCCGCCTGACGGATCGACGGTACTGCGATAAACCAAACCGCCAGCACGCCAATCGCGATGCCCAGCAGAATGTTTACCAGGCCGAGGATCGGTCTGCGCTCCCGGAACGGAACAGCTGTCTGCACCGCGTCGCCTTCCTCCGCCGGCTTCGTTCCGCGCTCGCGCCTGCTCTCCTGACGGGCCGCGATGCCGGTCTGCTCGTCGATTTCCTTCAGAAACCGGAGCGTCGTCGCATTCGTCGCGTCGATCTTGACCGCCTTGCGCAGAAGCTTTCTGGCGCGCGTATAGCGCTCCATCTTGATATATATGAGTGCCAGAAGATGATATGCCTTGATAAAATGAGAATTCTGCGCAATCACCTTTTTCAGGCTGATTGCCGCGATATCCTCGTCGCCCTGACGGCAGTTCTCGAGCGCGATATTATAGCTTTTGATCGTCTGGTTGATGATCGAAAGCTTCGCCTGATTTGACTGCAGCCGGTCGATATACTGCGAGGCAATGTTGTCCTGCGGCTGCAGGTTTTTGCTGATTACCCACTCCGAAAGCGCCGCGACGGCCTCCCCCATCTCGAAGTAGACCAGCCCCAGCAGATTGCGCGCCATGATATTCTTTTTGTTGAACTGCAGGCTCTGCCGCAGCATCTCAACCGCGCCGGAAAGATCCCGGATCTGCGCCTTGTCGAGGCCGCGGTTGTAGAACCGGTTTGAGAGCAGAAGCGCCCTTTTCTCCATATCCATGCGTTGTTCCCCTGTTTTTTTGGAAGAATTCCCCGGAACCAGACGAATCTACTCGCTTTTCTGGTTTTTCTGCATTTCTCTGATAATGTCCAGCATATCAGTCAGGTCACGGCTGTAGACAGCTTCTTCTACCTCGTCGACATCGAGGCACGGCTCAAATTTCTTCAGTTCTTCCTCGTAATTTAACATAATTATTTCCCCTTGTCTCTCAACACCCTGAGTTCTCCCGCCAGATACAGTGATCCGACGCAGAACAGCATTCCTGCCCCTTTTCTGGCAAGGGCAGTCTTCCACGCAGTTTCCACATCATCGCAGGCAGTCGTATCTGCGCATCCGCAGCGGATGAACTGCTCCGCGAATACTTCCGCAGGAAGTCCACGGCTTCCTCCGGTTCTCGTCGTCACAACATGCTCAGGGCGGATTTCCTCCGCAATTTCCCGGATCATCTCCGGATAGTCCTTATCAGAGACCGCCGAAAACAGAATCGTCAGCTCGTTTGTCCTGTGAAAATGCGCAGCTGTCCGGATAAATGCCGCGACGCCGTCGGCATTGTGCGCCCCGTCTATCACGATCCCGTCCTCTGTGCACTCCATCCGGCATGGCCAGCTTGCCCTTGAAAGGCCATCAAGAACCGTCTCCGGCGCCATCCCGTGCACGCCAGAGAGCACCTCCAGCGTTTTGTATGCCAGCGCGGCATTCATCATCTGATAGTCAGCGATGCTGCTGATGTGAATCTCCCGCCCCGCATAGCGGAACGTGATTCCCGTCCCGTCCTGCCGCAGGCAGACACAGTCTTCTGCCGAGACAGCGAAGCGGGGACTTCCCAGCTGTTCTGCGCGGGCACGGATAACATCCGCTGCCGCAGGCTGGTTCGCGTCAAATATCACCGGCACACCTGCCTTGATGATCCCGGCCTTCTCCGCGGCTATTTCCTGTATCGTGCTGCCCAGATACTCGATATGATCCATGCTGACGGACGTTATGACTGCCGCGTCAGGCGCGGCGATCACATTCGTCTGGTCCAGGCGGCCGCCCATTCCGGTTTCCAGAATGCAGTACTCGACGCCCGCGCCGGCAAAAATCAGAATTCCCATCAGAAACAGTGTCTCAAAATACGTCGGGTGCGCGTCGCCGCCTGCCATCGCGGCATCCGCCGCCTCCATGACACGCCGGAACGCCTCCAGAAACGCCTCATCTGAAACCGGCGTGCTGTCGATCTGGATCCGCTCATTGATTCTGGTCAGATGCGGTGACGTAAAGAGGCCGCACCGGTACCCGCCGGCCAGCAGGCAGCTGTTCAGGAAAGAACAGACACTCCCTTTTCCATTTGTCCCGGCGACGTGAATCACATGCGGAATCCGCTCCTGCGGATTCCCGAGCAGCGCAAGCAGTCTGGCTGTGTGAGCCAGATCAGTCTTGGATGTGAATTTTGGGATGGACTCGATGTATGCCACCGCTTCCTGATAATTCATCTTGGCTGCTTCCATAATTCAGTCCTCTCCGGCAGCACCTCTTTGCAGATACGATGAAAACGGCCTTTCCTCCGTCCTGGTCAGCAGTTTTCCTGCTGTCTGGCTGGAATTGCTCTGCTGCGCGATATCCACCATCGCGTCAGGTGCGATCTCCTCCGCCGGCAGATACAGCTGCCCGGTGCTGATAAAGACCGTCTCATCCTGCATTTTCTCATCAATCTCCACCCGGCTGGACGCAGTGAAATTTTCACCGTAAAACATCCACGATCCATCTGACATCTGCTCCACGCGATTCAGCACAATCGGATCAATGCCCATCTGTACTTCCTTCGTCTCATACGGGCAGCTTCCTCCGTAGACGTACTGTCCGCCGTAAAGCATGTCGTACTGCAGCGCTTCCAGGTCTCCCTGGTAATTCTGCGTGTTGCGCCTCGCCTGATGATAACGGACCAGCGTCCCCTCATGCATCTGAATCCGGTTCAGAACCTCCGAGGCGATCTGGTAGGACGCAAGATTTTCGTCCTTCTTCTCCATTCCGAAATTATCCCAGATCACATACGGCGTCTGGTAAATATATCTGTTTGAAAGATCCTTTACCTCAAGACCCATGGTCGGAAGATGATCCCCGTACATGACGAGCACCACCGGTTCGGGATACTCAGAAAGCCTGTCCGTCAGCTGACGCACAAATTCATCCATCTCCCGGATCTGCTTGCAATAATACTCCCATGAGTAATTATTCTGCAGACGTCCTTCCGCGCCCGTAACCGTAATCGGGGGATCCGTCACGACCGGCTCGGTCGGATAATCCCCGTGACCCTGCACGGATATCGTATAGATATAATCCCTGCCTTCTGTGGAATCCAGACACTTCAGGATCTCGTCCGTCAAATAATGATCCTTGACCCACCCGGTCTCAGTCGTATCCTCAATATCCGGCATGTACTCCTCGGATGTGAAGGTCTGAAACCCGAGATTGGCAAAGACATCTCTTCTCGTGTAAAAGTTTGCCTCATTATTGTGAACAACGTGTGTCGCGTATCCGCGGTTCTGCAGGACATAGGGCACACTCTCGCAGGGCTGCTCCTGCAGAATCGTCTTATAAGGGTATTCTCCCGCGCCGAAATAATGCAGGCTCATCCCTGTAATACACTCAAACTCTGTATTAATCGTCCCGGCGCCGACAACCGGCACCCTCAGATAACCGGAGCTGTATTGCTGCATCAGCTCGCGGAAATACGGGATCGGATCCTCCGAGAGGTACAGAAACTCTACCAGCTCCGGATCCATAAAGGACTCCAGCTGGATAAACACAAGGTTCGGCTCTGCTGTCAGATTGTCCGCTCCGGCTGCCCTGGATCCCTCAATTTCTGCCTCTTCTATCTCAATCTCCGCTGCATCGACCCCTTGCTCGATCCCGGCGATCATTTTTTCAGAGTAGCCCTTTGGCTGGCTGATGCCGGTATCAAACAGCGTCACCAGGAAACAATAAGGATATCCGTAATCATTATACGCAAACGCGATATTTCCGAAATAGTTGGAAATCAAGCGGGTGTTCAGCGCGATCTGCTCGGCGCCGAACGCGGCGGCGGCGTTAACGCCGATGAGAACCAGCGTCAGCACAAGCCTGCGCCTGCCCTGCCAGCGGGGCGCCTTTCGAAAGAGCATCACAAGTACGACGACGATCACTGCGACAAGAACCACCGCGGCAATCATCACAAATGGTGTTATGTAGTTTTTCGCGACCTTCAGCGCGTCTCCGGCCAGCTTCAGATCCGGGCCGGTAAACGGCGTGACACGGCTGCTCAGGATGATTCCGTTAAACGCGCCCATCAGGAGCCAGAATACGTAGATCAGCACCCTGACAAATACGCGCCTGCGAAACAGAAATACGATCGACGTCGTCGTAAAGATAATCAAGGCGTTGAACAGAAAGACCAGCGGCTTTCCGGTCATGTACGCCCACGCTTCCTCAAGCGAGTGGCGCGACATCCACTCCATCAGAAAGTAGACGACGCACGCGCCCAGAAACTGCAGCAAAACCGCAAACCGGTTGCAGAAGCGCACCAGCCGGGCCATATCGGTTTTTATCCTGAATTTCCCCATTGTCCTTCCATGTGTGACAGGGGACATGACAGAGAACCGTCTCCCGTCACATCCATTGTCACATTAACTCGGCGAGGCGCGCCTCCACCTGATCCAGCATCTGGCGGTACTTCTCTCGCTTCTCGCGTTCTTCCTGCACTTTCGCCTCGGGCGCCTTCGCCAGGAACTTTTCGTTGTTCAGCATGCCGTCGGAACGGCGGATCTCCTTCTGAAGGCGTTCCTGCTCTTTCGTGAGGCGTGCCTTCTCCTTCTCCAGGTCGACCAGATCCGCAAACGGAATATACAGGGTCGCGCCGTGAATGACTGCGGAGAATGCGTCATCCGCGATACCTGTCTTGTCCGCCTGGATCTTTGTCTCACCGGCGCGGGCAAGGGATGAGAGGATCCTGCTTCCCTGACTGAACATATCGCGCACTGTCTCATCTTCCGACACGACATAAAGCTGGCCAAGCTCCTTGCCCGGCGATACGTTCAGCTCTGTGCGGATATTGCGCACGCCGCGCACAGCGTCTTTGATACGCTCGACACCCTCTGCCTCTGCCGCAAACGACCAGGACTCTTTCCATTCCGGCCACTGCGCGGTCATGATCGTAAGAGCGCTGTCGGCATCCTGCTGATTCAGCGTGCAGTAGATTTCCTCTGTGATAAACGGCATAAACGGATGCAGCAGCTTCAGCGCGTCCGAGAGAACTGTCTTCAGTGTCCAGAGAACGGGCAGTTTCTCTTCATCCGTGCCGTTGTACAGCGTCGGCTTTGCCATCTCGATGTACCAGTCGCAGAATTCTTCCCAGATAAAATCGTAGACCTTCTGCACCGCGATGCCGAGCTCAAATTTATCCATATTTTCTGTGACTTCCTGCGCGAGCAGGTTCACCTTGTGAAGAATCCAGCGGTCCGGAATGCCGAGCGTATCCGCAGGGACGCTCTCCGGCAGAGCAGTGTCTCCCAGATGCATCATGATAAAGCGGGACGCGTTCCAGACTTTGTTCCCGAAATTGCGGCTCGCCTCCACGCGCTCCCAGTAGAAACGCATGTCGTTGCCGGGCGCGTTGCCCGTCATCAGCGTCAGGCGCAGCGCGTCGGCGCCGTAGTTTTCGATTACTTCGAGCGGATCAATTCCGTTTCCAAGGGATTTGCTCATCTTGCGCCCCTGGGAATCGCGGACCAGCCCGTGGATCAGCACGTGGTGGAACGGACTTTTACCGGTCTGCTCCAGACCTGAGAAGACCATGCGGATGACCCAGAAGAAAATGATGTCATAACCGGTAACCAGGACATCTGTCGGATAGAAATATTCCATCTCCGGCGTCTTTTCCGGCCAGCCAAGTGTGGAAAACGGCCACAGCGCGGACGAGAACCAGGTGTCCAGCGTATCCTCGTCCTGCTTCAGATGCGTCCCGCCGCACTTCGGGCATACCTCAGGCGCGCCGCCGCGCTGCACGGTGATCTCTCCGCAGTCTGCGCAGTACCACGCCGGAATCCGGTGTCCCCACCAGAGCTGCCGGGAAATGCACCAGTCGCGGATATTCTCCAGCCAATGTGTATACGTCTTTCCAAAGCTCTCGGGAACAAATGTCAGCTCACCGGTCTTCAGCACTTCGAGCGCCGCCTCACCCATCTCTTTCATGCGGACAAACCACTGCGGCTTGATCATCGGCTCGACCGTCGTGTGGCAGCGGTCATGTGTTCCGACTGCGTGCGCGTGGGGGACAACCTTCACAAGCAGACCCTGTTCTTCCAGATCTGCCACAATTGCCCTGCGCGCCTCATAGCGGTCCATGCCGGTGTACTTGCCGCAGAGCTCGTTCATGGTCGCGTCGTCGTTCAGGATATTGATCTCTTCGAGTCCATGACGCTTACCCACCTCAAAGTCATTGGGGTCATGCGCCGGCGTGATCTTCACGCATCCGGTTCCAAACTCCCGGTCGACATAGTCATCGGCGATGACCGGGATTATGCGTCCCGTCAGCGGGAGCACCAGCTCCTTGCCGACGAGATCCTGATACCGCTCGTCTTCCGGATTGACTGCGACGGCAGTATCGCCCAGCATCGTCTCCGGCCTTGTCGTCGCGATCTCGACGAACCGCCCTTCTTCTCCGACAACCGGATAATTGATGTGCCAGAAGAATCCATTCTGATCCTCATGCTCAACTTCCGCGTCGGAAAGAGAGGTCTGGCACTTCGGACACCAGTTGATGATGCGGCTGCCCTTGTAAATCCAGCCTTTTTCATACAGGCGGACAAAGACCTCCTCAACAGCCTTTGAACATCCTTCGTCCATGGTAAAGCGCTCGCGGCTCCAGTCTGCGGAGGAGCCGAGCTTCTGCAGCTGGTTCAGAATCCGGCTGCCGTACTCCTCTTTCCACTTCCAGCAGTACTCCAGAAACGCCTCGCGGCCGATCTCTTTTTTGTCAATTCCCTGCTCCTTGAGCATATTTGTCACACGGACTTCCGTCGCGATCGCGGCGTGGTCTGTGCCCGGCTGCCAGAGCGCCTCATAACCCTGCATCCGTTTGTAGCGGGTCAGGATATCCTGCATCGTATTGTCAAGCGCGTGTCCCATGTGGAGCTGGCCGGTGACGTTTGGCGGCGGCATCACGATGGTGAACGGCCTTTTATCCGGGTTTACATTCGCGCGGAAATAGCCGCCCTTCAGCCATTTCTGATAGAGACGGTCTTCCAGCCCTTTTGGATCATACTGTTTTGCGAGTTCTTTGCTCATGTAGACGCTCCTTATCCTTTAAAATTCAAGCGGAGCTGCCGCAGACCCGACAGCTCTCTATTGATTCTGCTATATTCGCGGAAAAAATGAATCGCCGGCCGGCTTCTTTCGCCGCGGTGTATCAATTTAATCAAAATGCCTGCCCTGCCAGGCATTAAGGTTAAGCTGCATACAATAATGCTTTCCTAATAATAAGTGACAACCGCAGTTTCGTCAAGGCATGGTTTACCGGGAAACAAGCAGTACGATTTACCAGAAAACAAACTGTAACATTAACGGGAAACAAACTGCTCCAAAATCTCCAGGCTTTTGATCCGCCGGTCAAGCACCCTGCTTCTGTGCCGGTCAAGCAGCGTCTCCAGCTCTGCCAGAACAGGCTCCTCCAGCGAGAAATTAAACACCTTTTCCAGCGGCGCAGTCATGATATAACGGCAGATATTCAGCGCGGAGGCACTCATTTTTTCCGGATCCGGCGCGTACTCCCCGTTGATGGTCATCAGCCGGAGCTCATAGACCCGCCGGACAAGGCGGTCGTCAAGCCTGTCCGAGATCAGCGCCTTCAGCGCCAGAAAC